>DOIU01000223.1 GCA_003511825.1 Gammaproteobacteria bacterium
CTATGACTTGATGAAGCGCGATGGGGTGTCACCAGACTATGCTTACACGGTGATCCGGACACGCACCACCGCCCTCGCTGCCATGATGGTCAGACTCGGCGAGGCAGACGCCATGATCTGCGGCGCTCAGGGCAGCTATGTCCGTCATTTGCGCTATCTCAACAGCATCATCGGCCTGCGTGATGATGTCACCGATTGCTCAGCGATCATGCTGCTTATCCTACAAAAAGGCTCCTATTTCCTGGCAGACACACACGTCAGCAATCACCCCACCGCAGAACATCTGGCAGAGACGGCAGAACTGGGCGCCGAGATTGTCAGCCGCTTTGGTATGGTGCCTCGCATCGCCATGCTCTCCCACTCCAACTTCGGTGGACGCAAAAACCCCGACACGATGCGCATGCGTGAAGCACGCGATATGTTGCGCGAGCGTAAGCCTAATCTCGCGGTGGAAGGTGAAATGCAGGCAGATGCCGCGCTGTCTGAGGAAATTCGCGACCGCGTCTTCCCCAAGAGCCTCTACAAAGGCAACGCCAATCTCCTCATCATGCCCAACATCGACGCGGCCAACATCGCCTACAATACGCTCAAAGTGCTGGGTGATGGCTTGCCGGTCGGCCCCATGCTGGTGGGGATGCGCATGCCCGTCCACGTACTGACAGACTCGGTCACTGTGCGGGGCATTGTCAACATGTGCGCCGTGGCCGCTGTCGATGCCATTGATCACAAGGCGCGGATGAACAAGCCAGCGGCGAAACCCGCCTAGTACGCGAGGTATGCCAGGTTCTTCATGGACCTGGCATGAATCGTTCATTTTAGTTCGTTAATCTCACGACACAGCAGGGAACGCTTGTGTCATCGACAACCTGCCAGACACATAACTATGAGCAACAAACAACACTACGACGCCATTGTGATCGGAACCGGCCCCGGCGGAGAAGGGGCTTCCATGAAGCTGACCAAAGGCGGCAAGCGAGTCGCCGTTATCGAGCGCGAGTCCTCAATCGGCGGCGGCTGCACGCATTGGGGCACCATACCCTCAAAGGCTTTGCGCCATGCCGTCACCCGCATGATCGAGTTCCAGCAGAACCCGCTTTACGACGAACGGTTTCGCTCTGGGCGCATTGGTTTCGCAGCCATGCTCAAGCATTCCGACAATGTCATTCGCAAACAGGTGGATTTGCGCGGCGGCTTCTATGCACGCAATCGGGTCGATATGCACTTCGGTGATGCATCTTTCGTTGATCGCAACACCCTACAACTGCAAAAAAACGACGGCTCCACCGAGACACTGACAGCGGACAATATCGTGCTGGCAGTCGGCTAGCGCCCGTACCGTCCCGACGACGTCAACTTTACCCACTCACGTATTCGCGACAGCGACACGATCCTCTCACTCGACTTTGAGCCCGAGCGCATTATCATTTATGGCGCTGGCGTTATCGGTTGCGAATACGCGTCGATTTTTCGTGGCTTGGGGGTGCGCACAGACTTAATCAATACGCGCGACCGGCTGCTGTCCTTTCTCGACGCCGAGACCTCCGACGCATTGTCTTACCATTTCTGGAACAGCGACATCCAAATTAAGCACAATGAGTCTTATGAACGCATAGAGGCAAATGACAAGCAGGTTATCTTGCATCTGCAATCGGGTAAGAAAATGCAAGCCGATGTGTTGTTGTATGCCAATGGCCGAACCGGAAACACCCAGGCGCTTAATCTGCAGGCCATTGAGCTGGAAGCGGACACTCGCGGCCAAATCCACGTCGACCAAAACTTTAAGACCGCGATCGACAACATCTACGCCGTGGGCGACGTCGTCGGTTACCCCAGTCTGGCCAGCGCCGCCTACGATCAGGGACGCCTGGCAGGCGAAGCCATCCTCAATGGCGGCAATGTGCGCAACCTGATTAACCACATCCCAACCGGTATCTATACCATTCCCGAAATCAGCTCCGTGGGCAAAACGGAAACCGAGTTGACCGAAGAAAAAGTGCCTTACGAAGTGGGTCGAGCGCAGTTTAAGTACCTCGCACGCGCGCAGATTGCCGATACCCGCGTGGGCAGCCTTAAGTTGCTCTTTCACCGCGAAACGCTGGAAATCCTCGGTATACATTGCTTTGGCGAACGCGCGTCGGAGATTATCCATATCGGCCAGGCGATTATGGAGCAAAAAGATCAGGGCAATACCATTGAGTACTTCGTGAACACGACGTTCAACTACCCCACCATGGCCGAAGCCTATCGAGTAGCCGCCTTAAACGGCTTAAACCGCCTATTTTAAAGGTATAGAGAGTGCATGCCCGAGCCTGATCAGGGATCAGGCTCGGGCACAAGGCCTTAGCCGACCACGATATTGACCAGCTTACCGGGGACAACGATCACTTTGCGTACCGTTTTCCCATCAAGATGGCGCGCAACATTGGCGTCCGTAATCGACGTATTCTCACAGCTGGCTTTGTCCGCATCAGCGGCGACTTGAATCTTACCGCGCAGCTTGCCATTGACTTGCACCACCAGTTCAATGCTGTCACGCGCTAGTGCGCTTTCATCATGCTGCGGCCAAGACTGATCCACGACCGTGCCGCCCTTGCCCAAGGCTTCCCACAAGTGGTGACAAGCATGCGGTATTACCGGTGCCAGCATCAAGACGATGGCTTCAATCGCCTCACGCACGACGGCCGGCGCTTGGGGAGAGTCGGCTTTTAGTTTGCCGCTGTCATTGAGCAACTCCATCGCAGCCGCAATCGCGGTATTAAACGTATAACGGCGCTCGAAGTCGTCGGTGACTTTTTTGATGGTTTCGTGCGTCTTGCGTCGCAGCGCCTTCTCGGCATCATTCAACGCAGAGACATCCAATGCCACCGCGCCGCCCTGCACCACCACTTGGTGTGCCGCTCGCCATAAGCGCTTGATAAAACGATGCATCCCTTCAACGCCGGCGTCTTTCCATTCCAGCGATTGATCAGGAGGTGAGGCAAACATGGCAAACAGCCGCACGGTATCCGCACCAAAGCGATCAATCAGTTCCTGCGGATCTACACCGTTACTCTTGGATTTGGACATTTTCTCGATGTTACCCACAGTGACTGGCTCGCCATCCGCCAGTAAGGTCGCTGAAGCGATACGTCCCTTGTCATCTAGCTGGAGATCGACCTCGTTCCAGGCGTAGTAGGTCTTTTGGCCATTGGTCTCCGTACGGTAAAAGGTTTCAGCGACTACCATGCCTTGTGTTAACAAGCGGGTGAACGGCTCATCTGCGTTCACCAAGCCGGCGTCACGCATCAATTTGTGGAAGAAGCGCGAGTACAAGAGGTGCAATACCGCGTGTTCTATGCCACCAATGTACTGGTCAACCGGCATCCAGTAGTTGACGCGTTCGTCCAGCATGCCGTCCGCATTGGGGCAGCAGTAACGCGCAAAGTACCAGCTTGACTCAAAGAAGGTGTCAAAGGTGTCAGTTTCGCGCGTGCCTGGCGTATCCGTCCCGGGGACAGTGGTTTGATAAAACGCGGCATCTTCCTTAATGGGCGACTTAACGCCACTGAATTGCGTGTACTCGGGCAACGCCACCGGAAGATCTTGCAACGGCACGGTATGAACGTGTTGCGCCTCGTCGTAAATCACCGGTATCGGGCAACCCCAGTAGCGCTGACGGGACACCCCCCAATCACGCAGGCGATAATTCACCTTGCGCTCACCGTTGGCGTGTGTCTGCAAATAGGTCGCCGTGGCATCAAAGCAGGCTTGGAAATCCAGTCCGTCAAACTCGCCCGAGTTCATGGAGACTGTATTATCTTTGCTCGTAAAGGCCGCTTCGCTCACGTCGACGTCACCCGCAGCGGTGCCAACCACCTGCACAATCGGCAGCTTGTATTTTTGCGCAAACTCCCAGTCGCGCTGATCATGGCCAGGTACCGACATCACAGCCCCGGTACCATAGCTCATGAGCACAAAGTTCCCCACCCAGACGGGCACAGCATCACCCGTGACCGGATGGCGCACGCAGACGCCCGTGTCCATACCGCGCTTTTCCATTTTTTCCAGCGCAGCCTCCGATGTACCCGACTTCTGGCAATCCTCAATAAATACACGCAGATCAGCATTGTCGACAGCGGCGCGTTGTGCGACCGGGTGCTCAGGTGCCACGGCCATAGAGGTCACGCCCATCACCGTGTCGGGGCGAGTCGTGTAAACGCGGATAGCGCCACTGCCGTCTTCCAAGGGAAAATCGAACTCGACACCTTCTGAACGTCCAATCCAGTTGCGCTGCATGGTTCTGACCGCATCCGGCCAGCCTTCCAGGTTGTCAATCTCCTGGAGCAACTCATCGGCGTAGTCAGTGATCTTGAGGAACCACTGGGGAATTTCACGGCGCTCAACCAGCGCACCCGAACGCCAGCCGCGCCCTTCGGCGTCAACCTGCTCATTCGCCAGTACCGTCTGCTCAATCGGGTCCCAGTTGACGACCGCCATTTTTTTATAGGCCAGCCCTTTTTCGACCAGGGTGGTAAAAAACCACTGCTCCCACTTGTAGTATTCAGGTTTGCAGGTCGCCAGCTCGCGGGTCCAATCGTAGCCGAAGCCGAGATTGCCCAGCTGCTGCTTCATGTAGTCAATGTTTTCGTAGGTCCATTTCGCCGGCGGCACATTGTTTTTGATCGCGGCGTTTTCCGCCGGTAAACCAAAGGCATCCCAGCCCATGGGCTGCAGCACATTAAACCCCTGCATACGCTTATAGCGCGAGATGACATCGCCAATGGTGTAATTGCGCACGTGCCCGATATGCAGCTTGCCACTGGGGTAAGGCAGCATCGACAGGCAGTAGTATTTGGGTTTGTCGGGATCTTCCGTGACTTCAAACGTCTTGTTATCTTGCCAATGACGCTGCGCTGCTTTTTCAAGCTGTTGAAAATTGTAGTTTTCTTGCATGGGATTCGACTGATCTGCGGGCCAGATAAAGCGTGTAATGATAACGCACACGCAGCAACAAGAGTACCAGTTCGCGCAGCGAGGAGAATGTCAGGCGCGCAGTGCCTGAACGCTGGTGACCAAATAGGTGTCAGTAATCAGGAATCGACCCAAGAGCTCAGGCCGAGCCTCAGCAGGCAGGCACAGCTCGTGGTCCAGCGCGACACTGAACTGTGCTCGAGAAAAATCGAAGTGAATGCGCGCCTGGGAGAAGCCCATCCAACGCTGCAACAGAGGAAACAGGCACTTATAGACGCTCTCCTTGGCACTGAAAATCAACTTCCAATAGACGGGATTCTCAGCATTATCACCCAGGGCAGCGAGATCTTCGGGCATGCAAATCATATCGCGCACCCGGTCAGGCAGAGGTCCAGACGTTTCCACATCCACCCCTACCGACAGCAACACGGGGTCGGTGCTCGCTGCGGCCACGGCACACGGGCCCGAGTGCGAGATACTGCCGACCACACCGCTTGGCCACAGGGGTTCACGCTGGTCGCCCGACAGCAACGCACCCTCATCACGGCCGATAGCCTGCAAAGCCTGATGAGCACAAAAGCGACCACTGGAAAATTCATCGCGGCGCTTCTGCACAGCGCGCTGAACAAGTTGGAATTCTTCAGGGAGAAGTTTGGTCGAGAGATCAGAGACCGGACACGCGAAAACCGCCGTCCGTGTATCAAACAGGGACTGCAGCTGGGCAGCGTCCAAACCGGGAACAGTCACTGGCTCTATCAACATTTACCTGAAATAAAATTACTGCGCAGTAATTGAAGGCAAATACGTCACTCTTAAACGATGACTTAAACCTTGTAACGACTCTGCACCCCGTTTCTGAACCACCAAAAAAGGCCCCAGTGCCAGAATGAAAACTGGTTCTGATTCTGACCAATAAAACTGTGAGTCACTGCAGGAAAGGCATTGCCCACACGCCCAAAAGACCCCATAGCGGCCTTTGTACCAGGCCCACTAGGAGACAGGAACATCCGGATAATTCGCCGACCGTGTGCCAGGTATCGGGTTATTGTCCTCCGTGCGGTACGTAAACACGACTGACCGCTTCACGGCGGTGGTGGTATTCATGCCGGCCGCATGGTAAGTCTTGCAATGGAAGAACAACACATCACCGGCCTCGAGCTCCGCTGTGACAGCGCTATTAATCAGGCCTTGGTTTTCTTCAAGATCGGTCCGTAGGAACAGCGCAGCGTCAAGCCTGCCACGGTCAAAGGCTTGGGTGTGGGTACCGGGAATCATCAGCATTCCGCCGTTTTCCGGGTGCTCGTTCCCGAGCGCCAACCACACACTCACCAACTCGGGACGATCAAAGGACCAATAGCGCACATCCTCGTGCCAACTGGTCATACTGGAGAAGCCGGGATGCTTGGTCATGATGCAGTTGTGGTGGTTCTGCGACAGCAGTATGCGGTCGCTCTGCATCAATTGGCGCAGGCGGCCGACAACCTCTCGCGACCGCGCCCACGATTGGAACAAGGGGTGCCGGGTATAGGCATGCAACAGTCGCCGAGGCGTTAACCCACCCTGAGCGTCACGACTCCCGGGCGCACCGGGGTAATGGACATCAGCTTCGTACTCCAATGGCGCCAGAGCCGGATCCAGCGAGTGATCAATGATTGCCGCGAGTTCGCGGCACAGTTCCGGGCCTGCCAAACCACGCTCAATCAGGTAGCCATCGCGCGCAAAACGCGCCAGCTGAACATCATCCAACGCTTGGTCGTCCTGGGCTTGCGTCAAGTGAGTTCCCATGCGCTTCTTCCTGTGTGACAAAGTCATGAGGTTACGCTCCTTACGGGCGCTGCTCAAGCTCATTTGCACCACCCACGTGAATAAATTTGCGGGATGCACCGGTATGCACATCGCCGTAGAATGTGGCGCTTGACCCGATGCACGAGCCCAGCATGAGCCAGGACAACATTCACATCCGCAACGCCCACCAAAACAATCTCAAGTCGCTTGATCTTGACCTGCCGCACAACAAACTGATTGTCATTACCGGCGTCAGTGGCTCCGGGAAATCGTCGCTGGCGTTTGACACCATCTACGCCGAGGGGCAACGGCGCTACGTTGAAACGTTCTCGCCCTATGCGCGGCAATTTCTCGATCGCATGGATCGCCCGAAGGTTGATAGCGTAAGTGGCATTCCGCCAGCAATCGCCATTGATCAAACCAACCCTGTGCGCACTTCACGCTCCACCGTCGGCACGATGACGGAGCTGAACGACCACCTGAAGCTCCTGTTTGCACGCACAGCTACCCTGTACTGCCCGGGGTGCGGCAAAACCGTGCAGCGGGAGACGCCTGAGCTCATAGCCAAAACCTTATACGACACGTTCGCCACCGAGCAGCGTGTTTTGATCACCTTTAATGTCCCTGTCCCTGAGAACTTCAGTCTCGATGAGGTCGAAACCTGGCTGGAGCTACAAGGCTATCACCGCACTCACAGCCGCACGCAAAAGACCATTGAGGTCATCCAGGACCGATTTAAGTTAACCGACAGCAATCGCGGTCGTCTCCATGAAGCGCTGGAGGCAGCCCTGCGCTATGGTCGCGGGCGCGTTTGTGTGTATCCACTCGACGAGAACCGCCAGGCAGGACAAGGCTCGTCGTTCTCATCGACCCTGCAATGCGCTGAATGCGACTTGCATTACGAAGACCCGCTACCCAGTTTGTTTTCATTTAACTCCCCACTGGGCGCATGCGAGACCTGCCGGGGGTTTGGCCGCGTGATGGGCATCGACTATGATCTGGTCATCCCCGATGAGTCGCTGTCATTGGCCGACGGCGCCATCAAACCGTGGCAAACCAAAACCAACGCCATCTGCCAACGCGACTTGATTGCTTTCGCGAAAAAGCGGGATATCCCGATCGATCTCCCCTGGTCGGAGCTCAGCGCCGAGCAACAACGCTGGGTCATCGAGGGCGAAGGCGAATGGGATGGCGAGCACTGGTATGGGGTGCAACGTTTTTTTGATTGGCTGGAGGGTCGTGCGTACAAAATGCATGTGCGCGTGCTGCTGTCGCGCTATCGCTCGTACACACCTTGCACTGTCTGCAAAGGGGCACGCCTCAAGCCCGACGCCCTGCTCTGGCGAGTCGGCACGCGCGAGAACGCCGATGCTGTGCTCGCTCCTGAACAACGCTTTATCCCGGCAGGCACGCAGATGTCACATCGCAAATTCCGCACCCTGCCGGGTCTCTGTATCCACGATTTAATGCGCTTGCCGCTGCAACAATGCCGAGATTTTTTCCACGCACTGCAACTCCCTGCGCCGTTTGACGAAGCCAGTAAACTACTCTTGGATGAGATCCGCGCTCGCCTCAATTACCTCTGCGAGGTGGGGCTCGCTTACCTGACGCTTGACCGTCAGTCACGCACACTCAGTGGTGGTGAAGTCCAGCGCATCAATCTCACCACAGCGCTTGGCACCTCACTCGTGAACACACTGTTCGTGCTGGACGAGCCCAGTATCGGTCTGCATCCGCGCGACATGGACCGCATCATCGGCGTATTGCAACGCCTGAGAGATTCCGGCAACTCTCTGATTGTGGTCGAACATGACCCGCAAGTGATGCTCGCCGCAGACCGCATCCTGGACATGGGACCGGGGCCGGGCCAAGCCGGTGGCGACGTCATGCTCAACGGCACCGCCAAACAACTGCTGCGGTCGCGCAAATCGCTCACGGCGCAGTACCTCAAGGGTGATAAACAGCTTGCGCTCAACCGCCCCGCACTCGCCCCAGAGCCAAAACAACAACTCATCATCGAAGGGGCTAGCGAGCACAACCTCAAACACCTTAACGTCAGCATCCCGCTAAATCGCTTTGTCTGCGTCGCGGGCGTCAGTGGCTCTGGCAAATCCACGCTGGTGCAAGATGTCTTGTACAACGCTCTGAGTAAACTCAAGGGCAAGCCCCAAGAAACACCGGGTGAACACAAGCGCATTCGCAACGACGCGTTAATTGACGAAGTCTATATGATCGACCAGTCACCGATCGGCAAGTCGTCACGCTCTAACCCCATCAGCTATACGGGGGGCTTTGAGCCCATTCGCAAGCTGTTTGCCGCATTGCCTCAAGCGAAAGACCGTAATTACAAGCCGGGGTCATTCAGTTTTAACTCCGGCATGAAATGCCCGTCTTGTGGTGGAAATGGCTTCGAACACATAGAAATGCAGTTTCTAAGCGATGTGTATCTGCGCTGCCCGGAATGTCAGGGCAAGCGCTATCGGCCCGAAATCCTTGAAATCAAGTACTTTGGCCGGGGCGACGACACGGGCCACTCCATCGCTGACGTACTCGACATGACCGTCGATCAAGCGCTGGCATTCTTTGCCGACAGCGCCGACGTCGTTAACGCCTTAGAACCCCTGCGCGCGGTCGGCCTTGGCTACCTCACCTTAGGTCAACCCGTGCCCACACTCAGTGGCGGTGAATCACAACGACTGAAACTGGCTGCCCACCTGAGCAAAGCGGCCAATTCCAGTAAAAAAAGCGCGCAATCTCATCGGCTGTTTTTGTTTGACGAACCGACAACAGGCTTGCACTTTGATGACATTGAAAAGCTCTTAATTGCATTTCAACGGCTTTTGGATCAGGGCCATAGCCTGATCGTCATAGAGCACAATCTCGATATCATTCGCAATGCCGACTGGATCATTGAACTTGGCCCAGAGGGCGGCGACGGTGGTGGCACGCTCGTGTATGAAGGAATGGCGGATCAGCTCCGCCTTCATAGCAGCAGCCCGACCGGCATAGCACTGCGAGACTTTGACCACGCCACCCGCGCCTTCGTGCAGGGCGCAACCACACCCGCAGCCGTGAATGAACTCAGCGCTGAACGCTACAACGCCGCCAACAAAGCCATTCGCATCCATCACGCGCGGGAACACAACCTCAAGAATATCAACCTCGAGATTCCGCGCGACAAGTTCACCGTCATCACCGGCATGAGCGGTAGCGGCAAGAGCACGATTGCCTTTGATATTTTGTTCAACGAGGGCCAACGCCGTTATCTGGAGTCACTCAACGCATATGCGCGACAATTCGCCCAGCCTTCCAATCGCCCTGATGTGGATGCCATCTACGGCATCGCGCCAACCGTCGCCATTGAGCAACGTACCAGCCGTGGCGGACAGAAAAGCACCGTCGCCACGCTGACAGAGGTGTACCACTTTTTGCGCTTGCTGTTTGTCAAGCTTGGCACGCAATACTGCCCGGAGTGCAACGTTCCGATTCAAGCGCAAACGGTAGAGGCCATACAAGCGCAATTGATGAAGACTTGGCGCGGCAAAGCCGTAACACTCTACGCCCCCCTGATAGTCGCACGCAAAGGCTATTACACGGATTTAGCCAAATGGGCGGCGGGCAAAGGCTTCTCGCACTTGCGTGTTGACGGCGAATTGATGCCCACGGACAACTGGCCACGCTTGGATCGTTTTACAGAGCACGATATTGACTTGCCTGTGGCCACGTTCAGTTTACAAGCACGACACGAGGCTGAAATTCACCAACAACTCAGCATTGCGCTGGACTACGGCAAAGGCATGACCCGCGTAGCGCTATCGCGCGGCAGCGAGGAAGTGCTGTTCTCGACCAAACGTTCATGCCCCTCCTGTGCGCGTAGCTTTGCAGAGCTGGACCCTCGGCTGTTCTCCTATAACTCCAAACATGGCTGGTGTGAGAGCTGCTTCGGCACCGGCCGCATTCTCAGTGGCTTTGACGAGGAACAAAGCGGCGAAGAGGCCGGATGGATTCAGCAAGCCGACGATACGTGCCCCTGCCCCGAGTGCAATGGCCAACGGCTCAATCCTGTCGCCCTGGCAGTGCGCTACCGCGACCAATCCATCGCCGAATACACCGCGCATTCAATCGCAGACGCGGCCAAGGTGTTCTCCCGATTCAAGCTGCAACAACGCGAAGAAGCCATCGCCCGCGACATTCTCACAGAAATACAATCCAGACTTGCCTTTTTAATGGAAGTGGGGCTCGGCTATTTAACCTTGGATCGTTCCGCACCGACCTTGAGTGGTGGCGAAGCACAACGCATTCGGTTGGCCGCGCAGCTTGGCTCTAACTTACAAGGCGTTTGTTATATTCTGGATGAGCCCACGATTGGCCTGCATCCGCGTGACAATCGCATGCTGCTCGACACCCTGCGCAAACTGGGTGACAAAGGCAATACGGTGGTGGTCGTGGAGCACGATGACGAGACCATTCGCCAGGCGGATCACATCATTGATATCGGCCCAGGCGCAGGTGTGCGCGGCGGCGAAGTGGTCGCACAAGGAACACCCAGCGCTATTCTCCGCAACACGCAATCGGTCACCGGACGCTGCCTGGCTCAGCCCCTCGAACATCCGCTGTATGCGCCAAGGCGCGAAAAAGCGGGGGAATTGCACATCCACGGCGCTACGCTGAACAATCTCAGAGATGTGTCGGTCTCGCTGCCATTGGGCAAACTGATTGGTATCAGCGGCGTTTCCGGATCGGGCAAAAGCACCTTGATCCGCGAAGTGCTGCGCGAAAACCTCGAACACCTGTTAACGCGTAAAAAGACGCGCAAACGTCACCACTTTATTGGCTGCGAATCGATTGAGGGCTGGGAATCACTGGCACGGGTGCTCGAAGTCGATCAAACGCCCATCGGCAAAACCCCACGCTCCTGCCCCGCCACGTACATCGGCTTCTGGGGCGCTATTCGAGAACTCTTCGCCAACACCACGGAAGCGCGCATCCGTGGCTATTCAGCCAATCGTTTCTCATTTAACGTCAAGGGCGGTCGCTGCGATGCGTGCGATGGACAGGGCTTTCGACGCATTGAAATGAACTTCCTGCCCGACGTCAAGGTACCTTGCGACGTCTGCGGCGGCGCGCGCTTCAACTCTGAGACTCGCAGCGTGCGATATCGCGACCATTCGATCAGTGACATACTTGCAATGAACATCGATGACGCGGTGACGTTCTTTGAAGCACACCCTAAGATCCATCACGCCTTGTGTCTGCTACAGGATGTTGGGCTGGGTTACCTCACTCTGGGCCAACAGAGCCCTACACTGTCAGGTGGCGAAGCCCAACGCATTAAGTTGGTCAGCGAGTTGGCGAAAGCAAAGCCGCAAGTGCGTGACGCACGGTCCACCCGCAAAAACAACCACACGCTGTACATCCTCGATGAACCCACAGTGGGCCTGCACATGGCTGATGTGGAGAAGCTCATCCACGTCTTGCACCGTTTGGTGGATGCGGGCAATTCGGTTATCGTGATCGAACACAATCTCGACTTACTCGCCGAGGCAGACTGGATTCTCGATATGGGACCCGAAGGCGGACAAGCCGGTGGACGCGTCGTCGCCCGCGGTACACCGAGCAAGGTGGCAACCAACAAGCGCTCGCGCACAGCGCCGTTTTTGCGCGACGTGTTAGCGCGTGAGAGCCTATCGAGTGCATAAACTGCTACTCAATCGCAAGATCTACGACGACTTTGTGGTCGAGTATATACCGCGCGCCACGCGGTATTTGTGGATCGTGACCGCCGACATCAAAGACATGCACATGGATGTCGGCCGAGGGTTTGAATCAGCGCTGAAGCTGCTCTCAGAGCTGGTACAACGCGGCGTCGCGGTCAGATTGATTCACGCGAAGGAGCCTGGCCCACGGTTTCGCGACAACTTTGATCGCTACCCACCCTTGCGGGACAGTGAGCTCTTTGAACGTATACTCTGCCCTCGCGTACACACCAAAGCCATCGTGATTGATGGCGTGCTGGCCTTTGTCGGATCGCCCAACCTCACGGGCGCCGGCATGGGTGCGAAGAATGCCGACAGGCGCAATTTTGAAGCCGGGTTTATGTTTGATGACCCGAAAGACATTGCCGAACTCACGGATTGGATAGACACCCTGTATCTCGGTGAACATTGTAAAAGCTGCCAACGCCGCGAATTTTGCCCCGACCCCATCATTGATGGCATCGCCAACACCGGTTAGCACGGCGACTGGGTCATCGATCATGCATCGATGTCGCTTGCGTATTCGCGTTTCAATTCCGTGCCAAATGCTTTAGCCTCTGACAATCGCGATACGCGCTGCCTGGTGTGAGCGGAGTCCAGCACCCCAATGAAAAAAACACTGCTCTATCTTATGACTGTCTGCGCAGTACTTGCCCTAGGCGCATGGTTACTGCTGCCCAAGGCGCCAAGCTCCGCCTCAGATGCCCAGACAACCGCCGTCGCCATGCCCTGGGACATTACCCTGCATAAGGATGGCAGCACCGAAGTGTTTGGCGTGCATCTTGGCAGCACCACACTCGCAGACACCATCGTCGCCTGGGGCATGCCCGATAGTATCGCTCTGTTTGCCAAAGACACCGTCCCAATATCGGTTGAAGTGTGGTTCAGCCACCCGAGAGTCAGCCCCATGAGGGCGGGCATCGTGTTAACACTGGCCGTTGAAACTTCAACGATGCAAACGATGATGGATGAGGCACAGGGGCATAAAACGGCCGCTGACGGAGACAAAAAGTACATTCTCTCTGACGCACATCAGGAGCAGCTATTGCAGTATAACGTCAAGACATTGAGCTACATCCCCGCGTACAAAGGCCTTGAGCCAGCTTATCTGGAGCAACATGTGGGTCGTCCGGCTGCATCGTGGCAACAAAGCGAACACTTGCAAAGCTGGTATTACCCAGACAAGGGGCTGACATTGATCATCGACGCCGAGGGCAAGGACGTTTTCCAGTATCAGCTGCCGACCACCTTGCAGCTGCCGGCAGCTGCAACCGCACTGACCGCGCCTGATGCCTAGAGGCTGTCGTCACGAGTTTGCTTGCCACTGCCGCCGAGTATTTTTTCTCCCGGCAAGGCAGCAGGAGCGACGTGTAGTGATTCTACATGAGCGATGGCTAACGCGGCTGGGAGGAAAAATAATCGCGGCCCTTCGGGTTGTGCCTAATAAAGCGCCACTCGGCGTTGCTCCTCGCTCATTTGGAACAACCAAACGACGCTCCTCGCGCCTGGATTGGCGCTTTTTTAGGCAAAACAGTGGTAAGCAAACTCGTGACGACAACCTCTAAGCCCGCGCTCGCACCCGCCTTGCGTCAACGCTGGGCACGGCTATCACCGTGGCCGGGTGGGAAGTGGCTGTTCAGTAAGCTTCTCGGCATAGCGGTGCCCTACACAGGAGCGCTTGGCGCGCAGATAGACACACTGGCACCGGGCCATTGTGTGGTGATATTGCGCGAACGCCGTCGCGTGCGTAATCATCTCAACAGCGTCCACGCCATCGCGCTCAGTAATCTCCTCGAAGCCTCGACGGGTCTGGCCGTACTGAACGGCATGCCCGACGACGCACGCGGCATTCTCGTCGCACTGGAAACCCGCTACCTAAAAAAAGCCCGAGGCACGCTGCGCGCCGAATGCCGATGCGAGATTCCACGTGAAAATACCGAGTGCGAATACTGCATCACAGGAGAAGTGCGCGACGCCAGCGGTGACATCGTCGCAACCGCTACCGCGCACTGGTTAATTGGCCCGCAAGGGTAAGGCGCTGACCGGGAGACTACTGGCGTCGATCAAAAGGCTGGCTGAAGAAAATTTCGTTCGGTCGGGCATCGGGCGACAGACCGTCATTCGCGCCCGTAACCAAGCCACGATACAAGATGCTATTGTTTTGGATGTAGACCAAATCATACACGCGCGACGCCTGATCCGCGCTGTCAGTGCGTGTGAACACATAGTCTATCTCCTGCACCTCTAAACCACTTGAGGTTAAGACGCGGTCGCCAAGCGCGTAGCTACCTGCCGAAGACGCGGTGACCTCGGGCGTCAGTGTGCACGCAGCGTCTGCGTAGCGCGCGGTCTCTTGCACAAATTGCCCGGCATCAAAGCTGAGCCTCACGCCTTCGCCGCTGCCGTCGGGGTTTTCGAGGCAATAGAGCCAGTCGCCTTGCAGCTGCACATCCACGCTTCCGTTTTCGCCCCCCTCACCCAAGAGGCCATCATCCGTGTCGCTACAACCCGCCAATGCCAACCACAGTGCGCAAGCCAGAACACTCACAATCCGCGACGCTGACACGCGGGGCGCAGTGGACAATACCGGCGTATTGAAGTGCTGATCAGTGCGTATTAACGACATGCCTACCCCGCCTTGCGGTACTGGATTCTGTACCCCAGAAACTGCCCAAAATATTTCACCAGATCCCCGACATAGCGTCGCCATAAAAACACAGCGCGACGAGCAATCTCATAGTAGCAGCGAATTTTCTCCAGTAGCGGCAGGCGTGCATGCGTGACAAACACGTAGTACTGCGCCAATAAAAACCACACGGGGAACTGCAACACGTAATGTTTCTCGGTATCAAACCACTTCTCGCGCTCATCGGGTGTGAGATTTTTATGGAAGGCACTGTCGTCGTGGATTCTGAAGTGGAACCCGGTCTCTGCGAGTTGATGACTCTTGCCTTGAATCAACAACTCAAGCATGAGTATTTCTTCTGACGAGGTGAAACGCTGCCACAACCGCGTATTGCGCAGCGCGCTGGCACGCATCAACGCTAAAATGGAGGGGATGATGTCATCACCGGCGATCTGAAAATCAAACAGGGCCCGAATGCGGCCGACGAACCGATCATGGTCTAACGACAAATCCGGCAAGGCTTGGTCTCGCAGGGCCACTGAGGATTCGTCAATGTAGTTCATATGCGGCCAGCACATGACGTGGTCAGGATGTGCTTCCAGGAATCCGACACACCGCTCTAGATAGTCTGGAGCCAGCTCATCGTCGTGGCTAGCCCACTTAAAATATTCGCCTCTGGCATGCTCAAACGCCGCATTGAAGTTGCGGGCTGCACC
>DOIU01000364.1 GCA_003511825.1 Gammaproteobacteria bacterium
CACCGGTGCGGCCAATCCGGTGTCAGCGGCGTTGCCGCACCTCTTGGTGTTACCGCTCAAGCAGAATCCGCGCGTGCAACACGCGGCTGAAGGGTTGTTCGACTTAGCGTTCGCTGACCGTGATGCCAAGCACATCATGATGGACCGCATGGCTGAGATATTGGTGGTGGAACTGTTGCGTCACTTGCCGGATCGGGGTGACGTTGCGACCGGCATGCTCGCGGGACTCTCCCATCCGCAACTCAGCCAAGCGCTCAACGCCATCCACCATGCGCCCGAGCACCCGTGGACACTGCAGGAGTTGGCGAGTTTGGCGACGATGTCGCGCTCCAAGTTTGCCGATGTGTTTCGCCAGGTGGTGGGCAATCCGGCGGGTGACTATGTGATTGAGTACCGTCTCGAACTGGCCAAATGTCTGCTGCGGCAAGGGAAACCCGTGGGTTGGGTCGCCCATGAAGTCGGCTATGAAACAGCCTCGGCCTTAGCGCGGGTGTTTCGTAAAAAACTCGGGGTATCGCCGATGGCTTGGCTGAATGAACAACCTCACGCGCGTGCAGAACACCATGAGTAGTGGCAAGTGATTGGGTCATGCGCGATGGCACACAGTGCTCAGTGCAACGCAAAAAGCGTTTACGAGCATCGGGCTTTTTGAGTACATTGTGTGCTCGTACGTAAGGAATGACGCCATGCCCAAACTCATATTTCTCCTGCTGACCTGGCCCGTAGGGTTATATGTGATTCCCAAAATCGTCAAGGCCGGGTTTTCCCAAAGCCCCTATGCGCTGGCAGTCCACGAGATGCTGATCATCGCGGTACTCAGCATCTTGATGATCTCCTCGGTGTTGTTTGCGGCTTTGCGCAAACGCTATGTCGCGTCACCCTGGCGACATACCCTGTCTTATGCCTTGAAGGTGTGCGCGGCGGCGGGGCTGTCTTACCTGTTTGCCGCAGCCCCGTTGGCAACGGTGGTGGTTGCCGACGAGACAGTGGCCCGGGTCGGGCTGCAGGCGTTGCTCGCACTCATCGTGGCCATCGGTATCTGGAGCGCCTATCGGGGTGCAGCGGCAACGCGAGGTCGGTAGTCGCCGGACTGCCAGGCGCTATCGATGAAATACTTCGCTTACGGATCGAATATGTCCTTGGCGCGGTTGCGCGCGCGTGTGCCGAGTGCCACATCGCTCGGCTGCCATCGCTTGTTGGGTCACGATCTGCGTTATCACAAGGCGGGTCAAGACGGTTCGGGTAAATGCGACGCTTTTTTCACGGGTCGGGCTGAGGATGTCGTCTACGGCGTCTTGTTTGAGATGGATGCCAAGGACAAACCCGCGTTGGATGCGGCCGAAGGCCTTGGCGTGGGTTACGATGCCAAGCAGGTGTCTGTCAAGGATGCGCAGGGGGGCGTGCATACGGCGTTGACGTATATAGCGCTTCGCATCGATACACGCTGCCAACCATACGATTGGTATCTTCATCACGTGCAGGTTGGCGCGGCTGAGGCCTTGTTACCCGCGGCGTATGTGGCGCAGAAAATCGTGGCTGTTCAAGCCATCGATGACCCTGACACGCAGCGCGACGCCGAGCAGCGCGCGATACACGATTAGCGCAGAGATCACCCCGTGCCGAATTGTCCCTTGACGATCTCTGGTGCCAAGGTTGCTATATAATCCAGAAATTCCTGTAGATAGGCCGGTCTGTTCCGATTGGCGTGCCATGCCCACACGTAGTCAATACAGGCGGGTTCGCCCTGGCGCGTCCGTAACGGGCAGCGATGACGATTGCCCGGTGACACCTTAGCGCCGGGCAGGATGCCGGCACCCACACCCAGCGAGGCCCAGTCTTCAATCACACTGTATGAGATCGCTTGCCCTGGGTAAGCCTCAAATGTGGCATTTTCTGAGGTAAACACCGCGCTGAGCACGTCTCCCAGACCACATCCCCCTCCCGTAAGAATGATCGGCGTCGCGGGTAAGTCCGTCAGCCTGATGGGCGTGCCGCCAGGGCTGTCATCGGTCTGGGCTGGCAAATAATACAAGCTGTCTGTATAGAACGCACAGCGTTCTTCGCTGGGTTGCGACACGGCGGCGGGGATGATGCGCAGATCAATCTGTTCACTGAGCAGCCGGTTAGAGAGTTCGTCAATAAAACACTCTTTAAAAAAGATGTTGATCTCCGGGTGCGCCTGGCGAAAAGGCGCAATCGCCTGATCCAGTCGTCGCATATCCACCAACGGTGAAAATCCCAGGCGCAGAATGCGGTGTTTAGGGTCATGGTAGGCTTTTGCCGCTGCGACCAACTCATCACGGCTATTCAGGGTGTCACGGATGCGCGGCAACAGATAGTCACCAAAGGGCGTGAGCGTCACGCTGCGCGTGGTGCGACTGAACAAACGCCCGCCCAGCTCTGTTTCGAGCAACGCGATCGCGTTTGACAAGGTCGGTTGAGAGGCATGGCAGAGTTCGGCAGCGCGGCTGAACGAGCCGCTTTCGGCGACGGCCAAGGCGAACTGGAGTTGTTTTAGATTCATGCTGGTTCTTTCTATAGGTTTTTAGAATAAATTCTATTGATAAATAGAATTTTTCTATAACAGCCCATGACCCTATGCTTTCTGACAACAGAATTCAATACCCAGGAGACCATGAAATGAGTGCACAACGTATGTTGTTTTTGACAGTAGCGGCTCTGCTGTTTAGCGGCATTGGCTTATCGGGTTGGCAGCACGTGCACTGGCTGCTGTACGTACCTCCGGTGATGATGGTAGTTGCCGGCATTAGCGGCGTCTGCCCGGGGCTTCTGCTGTACCAGAAACTCGGTTTTAAATAATACCGGTGTCCGGGCGGATGCGTGGGTCAACTCTCTGGTTTGGCGGCAGCGGTATTCAGCCCCGGCTCGGCTTGGCTACCGCCGGCGCCTTGGGCATGCTGTGGATACGGTGGTGTTATCGACGTGTATGGCGCGATGCTGCGCGCAGGAGCTGGCTTGGGCCAGGACTGGCGTTTGGTGTGTTAGCTATTGGCCTAAAGATCATTTTCGTGATTACGTTGAGCGTGTTCCCGGAGCACATCCCCGCGATACTGCCCACGATGGATCGGGCGGCTCTGCCGCGCGCCGGCATTCGTGACAGGCCGCTGGCGCAAACACCGATCGCGACCGCGTATCGCTGGGAAGCCTTGCCGATGACCGCGCCTTTTCCCGAGGACAATCCGCCCAGCCCGGCAAAGATCGCGCTGGGTAAGCGTTTGTTCTTTGATAAGCGGTTATCGCGCGATAACCAAGTCGCTTGCGCCTCCTGCCATGTGT
>DOIU01000361.1 GCA_003511825.1 Gammaproteobacteria bacterium
GGCATTGATCACGCTGCCCACAGTGAGCCCTTCAGGCAATTCAGGCGCGCCGCTTTTATACGGATAAAAGGAGTTCTCCACATCGTCGAGAGTCGCTGCCTGGACGCCTCCCAGGCAAGCCGATAGTGCCGCAGTCAGCAGCAGTTTAGTCATTGGAATTTTCATAGTGAGTCCTCTTTTCCTCAGAAGCGATAGCGCACGGTGATTTGGACTTCATCCTCTTCTTGCGCCATGCCCAGTGGGCCGGCACGGAAGCGTCCTAAAGGTTCATAGCCGCCTAAGCCCACAGAGCCGGAAACCAGCGGGTCGGGATGCAAGCCCGTCGCCGTGAACGGCCCGAAGGGATTACATGAGCGGCAATCATCAAACTTGCGTGCACCCTCGCCGGTTTTGATATTGGCGCCCAAGATAACGCGCCAGCTGTCGTTAATGATCCAATCAATGGAAGGCGCCAGCGTTGTCGCTTCGGCTTTATAGTCGTGCGCAATGATCAGCTGCGGGCTGAAGGTGTCGCTCTTGTACCAGCCCTTGATCAACAACGTGGCGATGTAATTGTCTTTCCAGTCCGGCATGCCGGTCGGTCCGAGCGGGCCGTCCTCGAGCTCATGATCCAGCAGATGCTGGCCAAAAACCTGCGCGGAGAACAAGAAAGCGCGCTTCTTGTTGAGGAAAGGAATAAAGGTATTGCGATCCCAGCCAAAGACCCAGCGCGCCACATCCGAATCGGAGTAAAGCTCGGGTTGCAGTGTGTTGGCGAACTCTTCGCCTTGGGTGTAGGCCGCTTCCAGACGAAAGACTGACTTGAGCTTATCGGAATACATATCCAACGAGCCGCCGACCAGGTTGATGCGTGGGAAGTGGATGTCAAACGCGATCAAATGATCGTACGCCTGCGACTCCACTTCCGGCGTAAATGGGTTATCGGCCGGAATGCCTCCACGCAGCGAGGGCAGCTGAGAGCGATAGTTCAGCGCATTCAGCGAGAAACCGAGCCCTTTGTACGAGCCCTCCATCTTGGCGCCGACTTGCGTGTTGGCGAGTGTCCATGCGGGCAGGTGCACATCACGGATACCGATAACGCCCGGCGCAAAGTCTGTTGCAACCCCGCCACCGGCAAAGTTAGCCACCGTACAGCCGTTATCCCAGCAGTTCTTCATGCCACGGAAAAAAGACCCGGCATCCAGAATGCGGTAAGGCGTGCCACTCTGGCCAAGATTGTGCGGTCGAAACTCGTCAAAGTTCCACACCAGCTGAAAGTTGAGATCTTCAAAGCTCTTGGTCGCACCCATCTGGTATTCGGCGGTCGCCATCCACATCGGGTAACGGATGTCTTCCAGTTCGTCGTAGATGTTGTGCCGACTGAAATCGACGGGGTTGAGCACATCGAGCACGCGGAACAAATCAGTACGTCCCCACACCACTTGCTGGCGGCCCACGCGCACATTAAAGGCACCGCCACTGTCGAGGTATTTGGTCGCGTCGACATAAGCTTCGCGCAGAAAATCCGCCCGATCGTTAAACTCCGGTGACTTGAGTTCGCTGCTGTCAAAGTCTAAATAGCCATCCAGACAGCCACGGGAGTCTTTATCGCAAGGCGCAACCGGCACACCAAAACCCACACCACCATCGGTGGGGTGCAAATGCGTGCCAAGCACAACCATGCCGTCATTCGGGTTTGCATCATTGTAAAAGTCACCACCAGGCAACTCCAGCCCCTGACCATGAGGCACATCTGCAGCGGGAATCGCCGGCGCGCCGGGTCCGAGTATCTCGGCGTCAACCCCAATTTGCTCCAATATAATGACGCCGCCCGAGTCTTCGCCGAATTCATCTTCATTCAGATCGTAAACGCCATCGTATGACCCGCGAAAAGTGCCATGCACAGAGACTTCATTAAACCCCCCTTTGGCGCCTAAGGATTTGCTACCCTCAATCTGCACAGTATTGCGAAATTTGCTGATACCCACGCGGTCCCGCGCATAGGTCGCGTTTTCAACAAAACCATCCACCTCTGCCTGCGCAGACATTGACATTGCAAGCACGGCACTACACAGCCCCCATCGAACAGCGGCTGAAAGCGCCACCTTCTTCGCGTTATTGTTCATTTCACTCCCCCCATCTCGCTCCTCTCACGGTTATTTGGTTTGTTATTAATGCCTCTGCGGGCATACCTGAAGCGGGTTTCGCGCTGTGACCTCAAGCGCGGCTGCTCGCTTCAGAAACTGAACCCGACGGATCGGGCTGATCGTCGTCAAAGATAAATGCAGGTTTAAAGATCAATACCCACGATGGAACGATGAACACCGCCGCAACGGCATTGAAGATCAACATCATTGTCAGCAGCAGCGCTGAATCTGCCTGGAAGCGTAAATCCGACAGGAACACCCACATGATCACGCCCGCTATCAAGGTGGTTGCGGTAAAGCCTACTGCGACCCCTGTGGTATCAATCGCACGTCTCACAGCCGCCAGCAAGTTCTCACTGCGCGCTACTTCTTCCTTGATGCGATCCATGATGTAAATGGAATAATCGATGCCGACACCAATGCCCACCGCAATGATTGGCACGGTGTTCACGTTGATCCCTATCCCTTCGAGGCCCATATAGGCATAGGTCAGCGTGGTCGCGAACATCATTGACAAGAACATGATGAAGCCCGCATGGAACGACCAGTAAAACACCGTCACAAACAAAAATATCAAGGCCAATACAAGTGGAATCACCAGGATGTTCGTGTCATAGGCAGCCTCATTGATCGCAGCCGTGACGCCGATACCACCCCCTGCCAACTTTAAGACAAGCCCCTCTACCTGTTGCCCTTTCTCTGCAATCCAGGTCTTGGCCTGATGAATGGCACGACGAATCGTCTCGCCCTTGTGATCCTTGTAGAAAAACACAAGATTGGCATTGCGATCATCCGTGTCCACAAACTCTTTGAGCGCACCCGGTATCGGGCTTGAAGCCATATAGGCGAACATCAAGCCACCGATGTAGCTGTTGGTATCGTGGATTTGTGCCCATCGTGGATCGTCGTTATGCAAAATGCGATTGACCTGCTTGACCAGATCAGGGATACCTTTCGCGCCACCCAGCTCCGGATCCAGCAACATATGCTGCTGAAAATCTTCCAGCGCTCTAATCACCTCGGGGCGCTTAATACCACCGTTTTCATCAGTCTCCGCGATGATAAACAGCTCTTCAGAACCCGGGAATTTGTCATTAATCGCCTTAGAGCTGACGTTGTAATCGTGATCTTGATACAACAGCGGTGAGCCGGGTTCAGATTCGCCAATCTGCACCCACGAACTGAAATACATGCCCGTCATCATCACGACGACCACACTCGTCAAGATCATTTTGGCAACACGGTGATGGCAGATCACGCTGCTGAGACTCGGCACGAAGCTGCGCATGGGATTCAGCTTGAGCGAGGTTTGGCGTGGCTGCGGCAAGAGCGTGAGCACAACCGGGATGGTCACCAGCACCGTGAACACCACAAAGAACGCCCACAGTGACGCGTAGTGCGCCAGTTTGGTATTGATCGGGACCGTGCCCAAGGCGATCAGCAGCAAGCCAATGGCATCAGAGATTACCCCAAGAGATCCGGGACGGAACAAGCTGTCAAAGGTGGTGCGCGCGGCCTTTTTGGAATCTTGCTGAATATCCAGCTCGCCGTAGTAGCGCGTCACCAACTGAATGCCGTGCGACATCGCTCGAGCTGAGATTAAAAAGGGCACAACCAGCGTGAGAGGGTCAAGGTTGTACCCCAGTAAACTGATTGCGCCTAGCCCCCAAATGGTAGACAGCACGATACCGATGAGTGGCAAAAAGATGCCGTACGCTCGACGAAAGTACAGCACCAGAAGCATGAGCATAATCGCAGCGGTAAACAGGAAGATCTGCAGAATCTGGTCAACGTAGGTGTACACCCAACCAATCAGTACCGGCTGGCCCGTGGCATAGACATTGACGCCCGCCGTCGCCTCATCCGTGCGGATCTGCTGCAACTCCATAAAGGTTTGCGCATAGTCCAAGGCACCCTCATTCAACGTGGCCTTGATCAGTGCGGCCTTGAGATCCGGCGACACCATCAAACCGAACACGCGAGGATTGGTAATGACTTCCTGGCGCATGCGCTCAAGCTCACCCTCAGTCAAGACCTCTTGCAGCGGGTCATAATGTGGGCTGGAGTTGATGCCACCCGTTTCACTCAACCAGACTTTGCGCGTGGTGCGATGCGTCAGACTACTGACCAAGTTGTGGTTTACACCTGGCAGACTATCGATCTTTTGGGTCAAACGATGAATGAGGCGTAAGGTCTCGTTGGTGAAAATATCGCCTTCTTCAACTTCAACACCGACGACAATATTGTTCGCGCCACCGAAGGAGTCGCGAATATCATTGTGCAACTGGATATACGGGTGACCTTGGGGCAACAGATCCGCAAAGTCCGAATACATTTTCACGCCCGGAATCTGTGCTGCGAAAAACACCGTGACCAAAAGGATCACTGCAAGCGTGGCCTTGGGCGAGTAGAAGATGACGTCATCAAACTTCTGCAAAATGGTGCGAAAGACTTTCATTGAACGCCTCCCGCTTGACTGACGCGCACAACCGCTTTCGCGCCGGGGTCAACACGCATCACAACACCGCCACCGCCAGCCACCACCAGCCTCCCATCGTCGGTCGCCGCGATGCCGCGTAAGTAGCTGAGTGTCTTGGCGTCAACCGCCAGGCGCTGCCACGGCCCGCCGTCCTGGCTCACGATCAAGCTGCCGTGATCACCGGTGGCATACACCTGCGAACCCGCCACCACCAGACCGTACAATGGCGCCGTCACCGGCGTCGTCGCGCGCGTCCAGCTTGCACCGGCATCATGGGTGTACAGCACCGCACCGTTCAGGCCCGTCACCCAACCCCGCTCCAAGGAGGCGAATTTAGCGGCCAAGGGGTAAAACTCATTGGGTAGAGGCTCAAGCATGTCCCAGGTATCCCCCCCGTCCTGGGTCCGCGCGACCGTGCCGAACTCTCCCAGGGCATACCCGTTATTCGCATCGAGAAACTGTATGGCGGTGAACATCAAGTCGTCATTGAGCGAGGTTTCGCGCCAACGTTGCCCGCGATCTGTCGACGTCCACAAGGTACTGAAGGAGCCGGCGACCCACAGCGTGCCGTCATCGGTGCAATCCAGTGTAAGGGGCGTTTCAGGGGTTTCAATGACTGACTTTGTCCATCCACCACCAGCAGCGTCCATCATCCAGACGCTACGATTGATATCCAAGGCAGCGAACCCCGACTCACCGCACGTTGTCACATCGATCAAGGCCGGCTCACCCGGTAAGGTCTCTCGCTCCCAGGAGGTACCGCCATCGTCCGACATCACAATAGCCCCTCGCCCCCCGACGACCACGATGTGTTGCCCCAGGGTTGCCGCCGCCTGGAATTGGTCATACCGCAAGGTCGTCGCTTGCTTTTGCTCCTCAACACCGGCAAGCACCAGCGGTGCTTCGCAGCCGCTCAGCAGCCAGGCACACATCAGCGTTAACGGTAAAGCCAGGGAAGTTCGACACGCACGAGGGGTCACGGTAATACAAGCGGCGATCGCCGCCAGACGTCTGCGCACCTGTATCACAGGCGCACCCTGTGGGGGGTGGACACTCATTGTTTTCCTCTCACCTCGTTTTGGCAGAGCCACTCACGCGCCAGCCCTGCAAAACGGCAGTTATGCATACACCTATCAACACCGGATCTGCCCGGGTGATGGCATCTTTTATGTGGGTTATGAGAGTAAAAAAGAGGCAGGTATTCCGTCCAATACCGTTTAAAGCCCAGCGCTATACCCAACAGGTATGGCGATAAAAAGCCGATTCAAGGTAACACGCAATGCTTTTTGTGTACTCGCCTTGGTATATACACGCTGTAAACAGGGCTGTCGCTGCATCGCACCATCCGCATGGATAAACACACTTTTTCCTTGTATAGAAATGTAAAAACGCAGCATGACGTCATCAGCGATGTCGCTGAACATCTAATGACACAGTTATTGTATTATTTTTTTTAGGCTATCAATCGTGCAGATCACAGGAAATTTTTTGCAATGCAGCGTTCTTTCATACACAAAGGGTGTTGACTCAAGGCTTCAATACCTCCAGGGTATAGATCGAATACACACTGCGGTCGCCTGCCTATGGACTTTCGTCACT
>DOIU01000269.1 GCA_003511825.1 Gammaproteobacteria bacterium
ATGACACCCGGTGAGCCACCATAGAGCCACACATCGTCAGTGAGGTTGGCGGCGCCAAGCATCTTGTTGCCGGTGCCATCCGGCAAGTGACAGGCGACGCAAACGGTGTCGTAGCGTTGCTTGCCGGCTTCAGCCAGTGCAGGGTCTGCCTCACGGCCGGCCATGGTGAGCACGTAGTTCAGCACTTCGGTCACGCCGTCATCGCCCAGAATGGCAGAATGCGGAGGCATGATGCCGTTGCGACCGGTGGCGATGGACGCCTTAATCGCCGCTGGATCGCCGCCGTACAGCCAGTCGCCGTCGGTCAGGTTAGGGAAGCCGCGCGCGCCCGCCGCGTCTGAACCGTGACACACGGTGCAGTAGGTGGCGAACAAGCTGCGCCCGAGTTTGACAGCCTCTTCATTATGGACCAAATCTTCCACACTTTGGTCGGCGAACTGGGCAAAGATCGGGCCGTACTTTTCGTCGGCGGCGATCACTTCGCGCTGGTGTTGATTCTCCTTGGTCCATCCGAGCAAGCCCGGGAAGGTGCCCAGGCCGGGATACAGGGCCAGGTAGCCCAGAGCAAAGAAGATGGTGATGTAATACATCTGCAGCCACCAGCGCGGCAGCGGGTTATTAAACTCTTCGAGCCCGTCCCAGGTATGGCCGGTCACATGACCTTCTGCGGCCTCGTCGGTGCGGGGTTTAACGGTCCACTTCACCAGCCACCAGCACGCATAGATGTTGGCTGCGGTGAGAAAGATTATCCAGGCACTCCAAAAATCACTCATTGTTCTCGGCCTCTTTTTTTACTGACTGAAGGTGCACTTCCTCTTCTTTTTCGTCGAAGAGCTGATTGGCAGCCTCATGAAAGGATTCTTTGCGTCGGCTGCTCCAGGCCCAGAAAACCACACCTAAAAAGGCGATCATGGCCAGCAGCGTTGCAATTCCGCGGATATCGTCGTAAGTCATGTCGGATCTCCTATGTCATTTGACCAGCAGTCCGAGGTTTTGCAGGTAGACGATGACGGCGTCGAGTTCCGTCTTGCCCTGCAACTGGGCTTTTGCGCCCGCGATATCCTCGTCAGTGTAGGGAACGCCGAGTAAGCGCAGTGCCTTCAACTTTCTCTCGATCGTTGAATCATCGATCGCGGTGTCAGCCAACCAGGGATAGCTGGGCATGACAGACTCCGGCACAACATCTCTCGGATTAATCAAATGGACCCGGTGCCACTCATCACTGTAGCGGCCGCCAACGCGCGCCAAATCCGGACCCGTGCGCTTAGAACCCCAGAGGAAGGGGTAGTCATAGATAAACTCGCCCGCCACCGAATAGTGACCGTAGCGCTCTGTCTCCGCGCGGAACGGGCGGATCATTTGTGAGTGGCACTGCACACAGCCTTCGCGAATATAGATATCGCGCCCGGTGAGTTGCAGCGGTGTGTAAGGCTTGAGGCCTTCAACGGGTTGCGTGGTTTCATCGATGAAGAACAGGGGGACGATTTGCACCAGCCCTCCCACGCTGACAACCAGCAGCGTGAGCACAGCCATCAAACCGATATTCTTTTCGACAATGTCATGTGTATAGCTCATGTCAGTAACTCCTATCGGTTAGTGGGCGAGTTGCGCTGTGGGGATCTTGTCGTCGATTTCTTCGACGTCAGTGCCCGTGATGGTGCGCCAGGTGTTGTAGGCCATTAAGAACATGCCTAACAAGAAGATGAGTCCACCCAGTGTTCGTACCACATAGAATGGATGTGACGCTTCAACAGACTCAACAAAGCTGTAAGTCAGTGTGCCGTCAGCGTTCACTGCGCGCCACATCAGGCCTTGCATGACACCCGATATCCACATGGCGGCGATATACAGCACGGTGCCCAGCGTTGCGAACCAGAAGTGCACTTCAATGAGCTTGTTACTGTACATCCCTTTGCGACCAAACAGTTTGGGTAGCAGGGCATAGAGCGAGCCGATGGATACCATCGCAACCCAGCCGAGTGCACCGGAATGTACGTGACCCACCGTCCAGTCGGTGTAATGCGAGAGTGCGTTCACCGTCTTGATAGACATCATCGGCCCTTCAAACGTTGACATGCCATAGAACGACAGGGAGACGATCAGGAACCGCAGAATCGGGTCAGTACGCAGCTTGTCCCATGCGCCTGAGAGGGTCATGATGCCGTTGATCATCCCACCCCAGCTCGGCGCCAATAGAATCAGCGAGAACACCATGCCGAGTGACGATGTCCAGTTCGGCAGTGCGGTGTAGTGCAGATGGTGAGGACCCGCCCAGATATACGTCGAGATCAGAGCCCAAAAGTGGACGATGGAAAGCCGGTAAGAATAAACAGGACGATTTGCCTGCTTGGGGACAAAGTAGTACATCATGCCCAAAAAGCCGGCCGTCAAGAAAAAGCCCACTGCATTGTGTCCGTACCACCACTGGATCATGGCGTCACGGGTACCGGAATACGCAGAGTAGGACTTGGTCAGCGTGACAGGGACTTCGATGTTGTTAACGATGTGGAGCATCGCGATCGTCAGAATGAACGCACCCAGAAACCAGTTGGCCACATAGATATGTGGGGTCTTGCGCTTGATGATCGTGCCGAAGAAGACAATCGCATAAGACACCCAAACGACTGCGATGAGGATGTCAATCGGCCATTCCAGCTCAGCGTATTCCTTACTACTGGTGATACCCAGTGGCAAAGTGATCGCCGCCAACAGAATGATGACCTGCCAGCCCCAAAACGTGAACGCGACCAGCGGGCCGCCGAACAAGCGGGCCTGGCAAGTGCGCTGCACGATGTAGTATGACGTGGCAAAGAGCGCCGAGCCGCCGAATGCGAAGATAACGGCGTTGGTGTGCAGGGGTCGTAAGCGCCCAAAACTCAGCCAAGGCAGGTCGAAGTTGAGCACCGGCCAAGCAAGCTGCGCGGCGATCAACACGCCCACCGCCATGCCGACGATTCCCCAGACAACCGTCATCACGGCAAATTGCCGCACGACCTTGTAGTTATATGTGGTTGATGCATCCATCGTTGTATCACTGCCTCCGGATAAGCATGTGTTTTTGTGAAAAATTCACGACCCTTTTTGTTATTGTTGTAAAGGTAATTTTTTGTGAGCTAAGCATCGATGATTAGGGCATCTTAAGCATTGATTTTGATCAATTAAGAATGCTCAGCTCAGTGTATTGTTAGAATATCTTTTAATTCTAATATAGCTATCATTGAATTGCCCGTGTTTTCCGGGGAATTTCTCTAAAAAGACTCTGTGGATGTTTATTTGTTCTTCGATATTTTTTTTTTATATTTGATGCACTTAGTGTACTTTTGAGCGATCAAAGCTGGCGCTTTCGCGCGCGGTTTCACGCCGGCAAAAATACAATAAGTGCCGTCGGAGCACATTGCCGTGGATGACACCAACGAACTGCTTGAAACCCCTGCTGGTACTTGCTTTCACTGTGGTTTGGAGGTGCCGCCGGACAGTCACTTTGAAACCCCGATTTTGGGAAAACCACGCGCCTTGTGTTGCGCCGGTTGCGAGGCGGTTGCGGAAGCGATTGTCGCCGCCGGCCAAGAGTCGTTTTACAACCACCGTACGGAGTTCATGCCGCGCGGTGATGTGCTGGTTCCCGACTTTCTGCGCGAGCTTGAAGTCTACGATAACCCTGAAATCCAAAAGAGCTTCGTTGTTGATAAGGGCGAGCACACCCGCGAAGCCTCGCTGTTACTTGAAGGCATTACGTGCGCGGCCTGTGTGTGGCTCAATGAACGACACATTGCCGGTCTTGAGGGTGTGCTTACCGTGCGCATCAACTATGCGACTCACCGTGCCCTCGTGCTGTGGGATGACAGTCGCATTCATCTGAGTGATATTCTCGCCGCGATTCGCGCGATCGGCTACGCCGCCCATCCCTATGACCCCGAGCAACAGCACAGCGTGCTTCAGCGTGAGCGCAAAGCAGCGCTGCGCAGAATCGGCGTCGCCGGGATCTTCGGCATGCAGATTATGGTGTTGGCGGTTGCCCTGTACCTCGGCGACTGGACAGGTATTGACGAGCGCTATCGCAACTTATTTAACTGGGCGGGATTGATCTTTGTCTCACCCATTTTGTTGTACAGCGCGCGACCGTTCTACCGGGCGGCCCTGCGTGACCTGCAATCCGGTCAAATGGGTATGGATATCCCGGTGGCGTTGGGCATTAGCATCGCGTTTGGCGCCAGTGTGTTCGCTACCGTCAAGGGTGAGGGGCATGTGTACTACGACTCCGTCGCCATGTTTGTGTTTTTTGTGTTGACCGCACGTTTTTTTGAGTTTCGGGCGCGCGAACACTCGGCGGATGTCAATGAACGCCTGACCCAAGGCATGCCCGCCACGGCACGCCGCTATCTGCCGGACAGCGACGACTGCGAAAGTGTCGCCGTCGCTGAGCTGTCACTGGGCGATCGGGTGCAGATCCGCCCCGGCGAGCTGGTGCCCGCCGATGGCGATGTGTTGGATGGTGTGTCGAGTGTGGACGAATCCCTGCTGAGTGGCGAGAGTCTGCCGCGTACGGTCGGCGTCGGCGACAGTCTCGTTGGCGGCAGTCTCAACGTGGAAAGCCCGCTGGACATGCGCGTCACGTCGGTGGGGCAGGATACCGTTTTGTCGCACATGTTGCGTTTGATGGAGCGGGCACAGACAGAAAAGCCGCGCGTTGCACTGCTCGCCAATCGCTTGGCCGGCTACTTCGTCACCGGCATCTTGGCGATTGCCACGATCGCCGGGACAGCATGGTATCTAGCGGGCAATCCGCAGTGGCTTGAGATCGTTATATCGCTGCTGGTCGTGACTTGCCCCTGCGCCTTGTCACTCGCCACGCCTGCAGCCATGACGGCGGCGACCAGCGCATTGGCAGGCGCGGGTTTGCTCATCACACGTGGCAATGCGCTTGAGACGCTGAGTAAGGTTACGGATTTCGCGTTTGATAAAACCGGTACGCTCACTGACGGCGAATTGCGTTTACACGCACTGCATAACTACTCCACATTCACCGACGCGCACGTGCATGGTTTGGCCGCTTCGCTGGAGCAGGCATCAGAGCATTTGCTCGCACGCGCTGTGACGGCGTCGGCGCAGGCCAATGATGTGGTCTTTGAGGATCTTGTGGTGACCGAGCTGCGGCAATTCCCCGGGCGGGGCGTGCGTGGCCGTATTAACGGCGTCCCCTATGCGGTGGGCAGTGCACGCTTTGTTGCTGACGATTGCGGTGTGCGCTTAACGCCGGAACAGGTACAAGACATTGATGCCAGCGGTGCGTCACAAGTGGTACTCGCCACGGACAATGCCGTGCTGGCAGTCTTGTTGTTTACCGATAACACGCGCCCCGGCGGCAGAGCATTGATCACCAGTCTCGCGGACAAAAAGATTGCGACCCACGTGTTGACCGGTGATACGGAATCAGCGGCCGCGCGCGTAGCCTCTGAGCTTGGTATTGCGCATGTGCGCGCTCGGATGCGGCCCGATGACAAACTCGCTGCCTTGAAAGCCCTGCAGGCGGAGGGTAAGGTCGTCGCGATGCTCGGTGATGGTGTCAATGACGCACCCGTGCTGGCTGGCGCTGAGGTCTCTATTGCGATGGGCAGTGCCGCGCAGCTCGCCAAGTTCAATTCAGACGTGGTGTTGGTGTCTAACTCGCTCGAAACGCTTTCTGAGGGGGTTGTGCATGCCAGTAAAACTGTCACTATCATTCGCGAAAATTTTGCGTGGGCTTTGCTCTACAATATGATTGGTATACCGGCTGCGGCGGCAGGGTGGGTCACCCCGTGGATGGCGGCGATCGGTATGTCACTCAGCTCATTGCTGGTGGTGTTAAACTCATCGCGATTGAGAAAAATGAACACCCTCAGGTCAGACACCTGATCGCGCAGAAGGAGCCGTTTTTTTGGACGTACTGTATTTGTTATTGCCCATCAGCGGCGTGTTTGCCGTGATTATCGTGCTCGCCTTGGTATGGGCCGTGAAGTCCGGGCAGTTTGATGATTTGGAAGGCCCGGCGCACCGAATCCTCATGGATGATGATGAGAACCCGGTCACAAAACCGAAAACTCCACCTCAAGCCGACACTGAAAAAGCATCTGATGAAGATAAGACAAGTCACTGATGTTTCCATGCATTGTGACTATAGGCGTAGAGAATTCAGGGGTTTAGAGGTTACTTCAATTTAATGCGTTAGCACTTGTTTTTATCCCTTTCTGTTACTATATTTTTTTCAGGTTTGTGAAAAACGGTGGACATCTTCACCCGTTACACTGAACCGTTTCGTCGGTCACCAGAACTGTCTGCGGCCAGCGATTTGAGCGTGTGGCGCCCCTGAAGGCGCTCAGCATCCGCTCCACAATAATTCAATAACAGAAAAGCGATTACTGCAGCGTTAATTTTTTTGAACAATCTTATTGAGCGATTACGCGAAATGCTCATCGCCGATGCCGAGATGGAAGGTGGTCTGGAATTGCCCACTGACACCGGCAAATACAGTGACTAAACACGACCCAACGCCGTCGCTCTGACGGCGTTATCTTTTTCAGACGCTTCTCTCCTAAAACGCCACCGAATAGAAAATATCCACCGCACGCTCCAGGCCTTGTGCCGTCTCCAGATAGAGTTTGCGTGTCAGATCGTAGCGCAGGTACAAGGTGTTCACTGAGGTGAAGACGCCCACGCCGTAGCGCACGAGTAAACGCGATGATAAGCGACCACTCAACAACAGCTGCGTGTCCTCGCCTCGACCACTCGCCTCGACCGCAAAATCGCGAATGCCCACGGATTCGGCAATTCTGGTGGCCAAGCCGCGACCATTTTTGATCCCCATGGCCAGTGCAGCCGTGGCGAGGATGTTGCCGTCGTTATTCTCGCCCGCCGCAATGTCACGGCCCAACACGATATAGGCGAGGATGCGTTCTTGCTCAAGCATGGGGTCAGAGGTGAGGGTAATGACAGGCGTCTCGACACTGCCGGTAATTAACAAGCCCGCACGAACCTCATCCACCTCGCGGTAGGCTGCAATGTTGAGGGTGGATTGCTCCAACGGACCGATCAGCAGGATTTGCCCGTCTTCAATGGTCAAATCCTGACCGTAAGATTTATAAATCCCCTCGGGAATCAGAATTTCCCCGTAGAGTTCCACCGGTTGCCCCGAGCGCTGCACCAGTCGGATATCGCCACGCAGATCGGCATTGAGGCCGTAGGCGGACAAACGCATGGCGTTACCCAGGTCAATATTCAGCGTGGTATTGATGGTCCAGCCCGTATCAGCTGACTCGGGTGCCGCTTGCGCATCCAATAATACGACATCTGACGAGAGCGTGACCGCGTCCGCCGGAATTTCGCGCACCGTGATATTGGCAGAGAGGACGTCGACGTCACCGGTGATAGCCACGGTGCCGGGGCGCACAGCAACGTTAATCTTGGGTGCGACGACGGATTTGACCAAGGGTTTTTGTGCAAACGCAATGGCATTGCTGCTGAGACTCAGGTCGAGCAACCAGGCCTCAGGGATACGCCAATCGGCTTGGCCGTTGACACGCAGCAAGCCGTTGCCGGTGTCCAGCCTGCCCGAGATATCCCCTTGCTGAGACGCGACTGCGACCTTCAGCAAACCACCACTGAGTTGCAGTGGCAATGTGTCCATCTGAAATTTGGGCTCGGAGAGCGTCACATGCCCCCGTAAGTCGGGTGAGACGACAGGGCCGGAGACCGCCAAATCCGCAGCGAGCACACCACCGACGGCTGTCGCGCGTGGCACAAAGGCGCGCAAGAAACTCAGGTCCAGACCGTCAGTCTGGAGGGTGCCCTGGCTAATCTGCAACGGTTTTGCGTGCCGGTTGAGCGCTATCGCGAGTGTGGCATCGCCCAGTGACGCCGATGACAACGATGCCGTGGCGGAGAGTGTGTCATTGACGGCTTGGGCGTCGAGCACAATACGCTCAAATGGGAACGTGATCGCGTTTGTCTCGAACGCCTCTTCGGAGACAGCGTCTTGACTGTCCACGGCGGCGTTTGGCGTGTGGCTAAGCACGACGGTGTCCAAGTCTGCTTGCGCCTTCAGCGCGAATCCGCCAGGCAGTGTCTGACCCCATTGGGCGTCGAGCGTGACTGCGGCATTGCCGGCGAGGTCGGTGCTTTGAGGTAGCCAGGCTTGTAAGCGCGCGAGCGCGTAGTTGTCGAGCGTGAGCTGCGCCTGTCCGCTGACACCGGCCTGGACATCCTTGGCCAGGCACAGTCGGCTCCCTTGATCTCGCCAGCAATGGGCGTCGATGTCTACCGTGTTTGAGGCTGCATGCCAGTGCAGCGCCGGTCTGTCGGCCAGTGTCCAAAGGTGTTGCGGCAAGGTGATGCGTCCCTGATCAAGGTAGCCCTGCCAGTCGTTATTGTTCAGCAAGACGCCACTGAGTTGCGCGTCAATGGCGGTATCACTGGGGCCTTTGCCCGAGAGTGTTATGCGGTGTTCATCCCGTTGTCCTTCGGCGTTGAGGGACAGGGTGCTGAATTGCGTATCCGCCTGTGAGAAGGCGTCGATTGACAGGCGAACACGGCTGGCGTCATGCGCTAAGCGCGGTGCATCGGCGTGTAAAGACAAACCGCGGATCTGCAGGTCCTGCCACCGTAAAAATGCCGATTGCAAATCGGCGTGAACATCCGGTGTCTCCAGGGCACCGCTCAGGCTCAAAGACCCGGTGAGGCTGCCATCGGTGTCAAAGGGCAAGCTGGCCAGGGCATTGAGCTGAATATCCGCGTGCACGTCCGCTTGTTTGCCAATTTCGCCTGCGACGGAGATGCGGTTGTCATCGCTCTGCACGCGCAAAGATTCAATCAGCCAGCGCGCATCGGCGGTATGAGTGATCGCGGCTTCGGCGTCGATCGGCGCGCCTTTGAGCTGACCTCGCACGTGCAGTGCGTCCACGTCCAGTTGCCAGCCGGTATCAGCACCGGCGTTGCCCGTGAGCGCCAGTTCGCCGCCCAGGGCGCCGGGAAAGTCAGCTGCGATCTGTCCGGGGTCTAGCCCCTCAAAGGCCAGTTGGGTTTGCCAGCGTAGCTTGGGTGACCATGTGACCTCGGCGGTGCCGGCGATATGGCCGTCCAAGGTGTCAAGGCGCAGGTGCTCTGCGGTCAGTCCACTCGGACGTAATTCGCCCTTGAGCTGAAGGTCGGAGGGCGGCAATTGCGCGGTGCTGATACGGGCTTGTAGTGCGGTGTCGAGGCTGCGTAAATCGCCCTGCACGGCCAGTCGACCGTTTTCCAAGATAACCGCTGTCGGCGCGGTGAGCGGCCAGCCCGAACGTTGCCATTCAGCGGTTGCGAATACGGGCAAATGGGGCGCAAGGACATTGAGTGTGCCGCGCACACGAGTCTCGGCGAGACCGCGCGTGGTGGCATCAACCCGCAGTGCAGTGAGCGAACCTGAGAGCGTGCTATCGAGCGTCAGGGAATCATCGCCCACCAGTGACTCCGCCAAGGCATTCACCCTGAGCTGCAGCGGATAGTCGTCGCGCAGGGATACCTTGCCAGCCAGGCTGGCAGCATAGTCAACGTAGCGTGCCGAGAGTCGCTGCAAGGTGAGGGTGTCGTCGCGCGCCTGGCCTTGCAACTGGATATTGCTCAGCCGTATCGGTGGCTGATCATCCGCATAATTGATCTCGAGCTGTTCGACAACCCAATGGTCGGCGTTCACCGCAATCGGCAGACGGATCGCCGGCAAGGCGATCTCACGCTCCGATGACGGGGATGCTGAGGCATCGGCACTGCGGGTGGTGATTAACAGCTCGGCGATATGCACGCGCTTCGCGCAGAAGGTGCGCTTGAGCAGACAGACGATGTTCCAATCGCTATCGATGCCCTTGGCCTGAATCTGCAGGGCATCGTCCTGCCAAACCAGTCGGTTAACTCCGACGCCGTCCCATAAGCTACCGTGACTGATGTCTATCTGCAAGCGTGGCTCCACGCCTTGGGCCAACATGGCCGCTTCACGATTGCCGGGTGTGGTAAACAAAAACCAGCAGCCCAGCGTCACAGCGATGATCGCCAAGGCGATGACCGTGGTGACAGTGATGCGCAGCAGGCGGAGGACAATCACAGGTCTGGCCCCAGTGATAAATGGAAACGAATCGGACGGTCATCTTCACTCACGCCGACGGCCAGATCCAAGCGCAAGGGGCCGACCGGTGACTGCCAGCGAACGCCGACGCCGGTACCTACGCGGTAGCGCTCGTCAAAGTGATCAAAGGCGCGGCCGGCGTCAATGAAGGTGGCCACACTCCACTTTTGATAGAGGTTGTAATCGTATTCGATGCTGCCGACTTCCATAAATCGGCCGCCGGTTAACTCGCCGTCGCTGTCTTCGGGCGAGATAGAGCGGTACTTAAAGCCACGCACGCTGCGGTCGCCGCCGATGTAAAAGCGATGTGACGCGGGTACGCGGTCAAAGTCTTCCGAACTGATGGCGCCGTAATCCAGACCGAGAATCAACTTGTGCTTATCGCCGAAGGTGCGCAGCCATTTCATGCCGAGCACGCTTTTAAACAGATCAATGTCTGAGAACAGGTCGGAGTGTCCGCCCATAAACTGCACGGACAGCTGCTGTCCCCAATACGGTGAGGTGCCGCCGCGTACGCGTGTGCG
>DOIU01000272.1 GCA_003511825.1 Gammaproteobacteria bacterium
ACTCGCCACCTTAGCGGATGCCTGCCAAGGGGATGATCGTCCCGATTGCCCCATCATTGATGATCTGGCGGGGATTAAACACCCGTAAATCTCTCACCCATTTGCGTCTGTTGAGCCTCAGCAGATGTCGAGCAGGGCCTGTGATCCGTGTCACATTTGTCACATTCCTATGCGACGGGTGTCATAATTTTGTAACATAACGCCTATTCGCGTCATAAACAGGTGTGCGGCATTGCCAAGGGCAGTGCAGATGCTGGCCTCGACGCCCAGCAGATAGGCATCCCCTGTGAAGACCGATTACCAATCCGGGCTCGAGCCCACCCTTAAGCCTGCCGCCAGGCCCGCATCGTCTCAAACCACCACCCTGCAGCGCGTCCTCCGAATAGTGGTTCCCGTGTTCGCCTGGATTATTGGGGTGTATGCCTTTACTCAGGCCATCGCGTGGTATGCCTTTGACTTCACGGTGTGGCCCGGTGTTTGGGTGCGCGATATTTTCCTGAATCTGGTGTTTGGCAGTCTGCTCTATGCGATTAGCCGGGGGTTTTGGCCGTGGGCCATTGCCTACAGCGTGCTGGTCGGCTTCCTGCAATTCAGTAACGCGCTGAAGTATGCGGTGTTGGGCAGCCCCATTATGCCGGATGATTTTCTGGCGTCAGTGAACATGCTGATGCTGTTTGATGATTGGCGTCTGGGCGCAATGATTCTGGCGTTGGCGGCACCCGTGCTGCTGTGGGCCTACGCCATTGCCTGGAGGCGACCCGCCACCTGGGCGGTGTTTGGCGCCATTTTGGCCGGTGGCTCGGGGTTTGTTGAGTATGCTGCACCGATCAATCGCTTTATGGATGCGCAGTTTGGCGATCGTGTCTGGGATCAGCCGGGCAACTACCGCGATCGCGGCCTGATTCAGCACGTGTTGCACGAGACCAGCCGCAATCTGGCGCGCGGGCGCGTGACCTTAAGCGCCGACGCAGTTTCGCACGCCAGCGCGCAGCTGTTCCCCGGGAAAACGCTGGTCGATGCGACCTCTCGGTTGGATGGGCGCAATGTCCATCTGATTCTGCTGGAATCATTTTTTGACCCAATGCTGTTAACGGCGGCAGGTATCAGCGAAGACCCCATTGATCCGAGGTTTCGGGCACTGTGGCGCGACAGCGGCGGCAGTACCGCCTTGGCGCCGGTTTATGGTGGCTACACAGCAAACTCCGAATTTGAAGTGTTGTGCGGTTTCCCGGTGACGCACAACGCGGTGTTTTTTGAGGGCTGGCTGCGCAATCATGTCCCGTGCTTGCCGGAGGTGTTTTCCCGCGCGGGCTATCGGACTGTCGCCTCACACCCGAATTATGCGGCGTTTTGGAACCGGGTGAACGCCTACGATCGGATTGGTTTTCGCGATTACTGGGCGATGAATGACTTCGAGCTGGATGACATGAATGGCCCGTTTCTCAGCGACGCCTCGTTGTACCGACAAGTGCACGACAAGCAGCAAGTCTGGCGCGACGCGGGTCAACCGGTCTTGAACTACGTGGTGACATACTTTGGTCACATGGATTATCCGCTGAACGCAGCGCGCCCGAATACCATCTCTGTGGCCGATGACCCCAATATGGTGGAGGCCTACGTCAATACCTTGTACTACAAGTCGCGGGAGTTGATGGATTACTACGCGCGCATTCGAGCCGAAGACCCAGACGCGCTGATCATCATCTTTGGTGACCACCTGCCTTTTTTGGGGCCCAATTACCAGGGTTATGTAGAGTCAGGTGTGTTGGCGAAAGAGAAAGGGCAATTCACGCCCGAGATGTTCCTCAGCTATGCCGAAACCCCGTTAATCGTGGTCGATGGACGCAAGCCACCGCTGCCGAAGATGCGTTTGCCGATGTACCGCATGCCGTCGCTGGTGGCGGCGCTGATGGGCGACACCCAATTTGATTTGCTTGACGCGATTGAGCCGCCACCGGGTTTGATCCTGCGGCCATTGCCGGGCATTACCCTGGTGCTGGACGAAGCCAATCAGGCTGCTCCATTCACGTGTGCGGATAACAGCGAGGCACCGGCCTGTGCCGGCGTGCTGGCATGGTTGGGGGAGTTGAATGTGCTGACACAAGACATCTTCGCCGGTCAGCAATTGGCCTTGGGGCTGCCCGACGGGCAGTCGGGCTCAACTGTTTCTGCGATGACGGAGTCGTCCGAAGATCCGCCGGTGACGCCTACTTCTCTGGCGCAGTAAAGCAGTCATCGGCCTCGCGGTTAATCGGTCGCATGGTGCCGATGATGTTTGCGGGCAATTGCGGTAACGCGCTGATGATGCTGACGGCGACCGACGCCAAGAACGGGATACTCTGAACCGCGATCACCAAGCGCCACATCTGCACATCCAAGACACTGGCATTATTGGTCAGGTCGCCGTTGTTGATGCCGACGGTCATGGCGATGACCGCGAGCAAAAAGGCGATGGCAAACAGCAATTCTTCGCGACTTTCTGCCAAGGCTTTGAGCAGGCGATTGTTACCCGTCATTTTCGGTGTGCGGAAAAACCCCACCTTGTCATTGACCATGCCCGAGACGACGGCGCGCCCGATGGTGTGTGACAGTGCCAGTCCTGCCAATGCCGATGCGGCAATTTGACGAAAGTTCGTGCGGATGCGGCCCCGGTAGAGGAAGAACATCTTCGACAGCTTAAAGACAAAGAACACCAGCGGCAGTATCGAGAACATCATCTCGGGCGCGGCGAACTTCTCGGGGAACATGATCAGCAAGGTGCTCCACACCAGCGCGGCCAGATTGAAAAACAGATTGATGCCGTCGGCCAGCCACGGCAGCCAACCGGCGAGAAAGTGGTAGCGTTGTGCGCTGGTCAGTCGCGTTTTGTTCATGCCCAACAAGCTGGACAGATGATGGCGCATGATCAGCACGGCGCCATAGGCCCATCGGAAGCGCTGTTTCTTGTAATTGAGGAAGGTGTCAGGCATGACCCCTTGGCCGTAGCTGCGCGGAATGTAGGTGGCTTCGTAGCCGAGTGAGAAAATGCGCAGGCCCAGTTCGGAGTCTTCGGTGATACACCACTCCGGCCAGCCGTCCACTTCTTTGAGGACGCTGTGCCGCACCATGGTCATGGTGCCGTGCTGGATGATGGCGTTGCGTTCGTTGCGCGTGACCATGCCGATATGGAAAAAGCCCTGGTACTCGGCGTTAATCATCGCTTTGAACAGGGACTCCGCTCCGTCGTGATAATCCTGTGGCGCCTGGACGATGGCCATATTGGGGTTTTCAAACCCAGGCACCATCTCTGACAGCCACTGCGGGTCGACCAGGTAGTCGCTGTCAATCACGGCGACGATTTCCGCCGTGGGGTCCGTTTGGCGCAGGGCGAAATTCAGTGCGCCTGCCTTAAAGCCATCAATCGGATTGACATGGAAAAAGCGAAACCGCTCACCGAGGGTCTCACAATGAGCGCGCACGGGTTTCCAGATGTCCGGATCATCCGTGTTGTTATCAATCACCAGCACTTCGTAATCGGGATAATCCAGCCTGCTGAGCGCGTCGAGCGTTTTGATGAGCATGTCCGGCGGCTCATTATGCGCCGGGACATGAATGGAAACGCGCGGTTTGTAGTCGCTCGGTTTCATGCGCATGGGCGTGCGGCGATATTCCTTTCGCCACTGGGCTTCGGCCCACTCATGCGCTTCAGCGAGCACCACGGCAGCGATGCCCAATACCGACAGCGACAGAATGATGGCCGTCACCACCGTGCTGGCGTCGAGATACCGCTGGGTAAAGGTGTAGAAAATCCACACAATCGCCGTAGCAATGGCAAACGCGAGCAGGGTGAGGAAGCCGCGCCCGCGATGATTCAGACCTCGGCTGTCGCGAAACAGAAAGGCGATGAAAATAATGGCCAGACCCACGCAGATGCTGGCCAATGTGCGCCAGTGCGGCACGTTTTCGACGGGATCGGCCAGTGGGAATTTCTGTTTGCGATTGGCGTCCCAGACACCCCAGGCATCGCCCGCAGCGCCCTCAATGCTCGTCTTCCAAGGTTGATCAAAGGCTTCGATGACGTAGTAGGTGTAGTCTTCCTCTTCCGCCATGGCGAGAAAGTTGCGCAAAAAGCTCGCTTGGTTGGCAATGGAGGCCTTCGCGCCGCCTCGGGTCGGTCCGCGACTGGGCCAGCCAACCTCGGTGATCACGATCGGTTTGTCGGGGTAGGCGGTCGCGAGCTCATCCATTTTGGCGCGAATGAATTTAATCGCGTAATCGACGTCTAGGTTTTCCCAATAGGGCAGTAAATGCACGGCGATAAAATCGACGTTCTCAACCAACTGCGGAAACTTCAGCCAGATGTGCCAGGGCTCGGCCGTACTGACGGGGATTTCCAGATGCGACTGAACGTAGTCCAGGTATTCGATCAATTGCGAGACACGCACGTCAGAGCGCAGGATCGCTTCGTTACCGACCAGCACGCGGACCACGTTGGTTTCGTTTTCGCGATACGTGGTGAGCATGCGTTCAAGCTCGGCTTTGTTGGCGACGGTGTCATTACCGATCCAGGCGCCGAGTGCCACGTTCAAATCGCGCGCGCGCGCCAGTTCGGGAATGTGTGCCAGATTGCCTTCAACGGTGTAGGTGCGCACAGAGTGCGAACGCCCTTCGATCAGCGCCAGGTCTTGATCGATTTCCGTGAGGGTGGGTTCGTCACCGCGCTGTGGATTGTGGTGGCGCTGCATGGGGTTGAAGCTGAACCCCTGAATGGTATCCGGCCACGCGGGCAACTCGTTAGGCTGGTTCAGCAATGCCCAAAGCAAAAAGCTCAGTATCCCGAGGAGTACCGGATACACAATGGAAGAGCGGCTCAAGATGGTTGTCCCTGGTGTTCGATTGCGTAGCGGCCATGGCCGAACGCAGTGAGATTCACTGATTTATGATTTTCAGAAGATACGATCATTTTGCATACACAAATGCGTTTGCCACGGGCATGCTTGCCGACAGGGAGCGAATGCCTTGCCTATGCTGTGTTGCACATAGCCTAACATAAGCCGTCAAGCCTGCGTATACAAAGATTGTTGCAAAACATTGTCATTCGTTGACATTGCCGTACATGTCAATAAATCGCGATAAATCAATACGTTTATTTTGCTGGAAATCCGCCGACAAGGTATAGAGATCGTGTGGTGTTGTTCCGCGATGGGTCAGTGTCGAAACGGAAATTCTCGGCATGCGGAGACAGGGAGTCCTAAGGGTATATGTCGCAAAAAGTCGTGATTGTCGGTGAGGAGGCTCATTCGGGCCAACCGGATGCCATACTGAAAACCTTCGCGCTCGGATCGTGTGTCGCCATCGTGCTACTCGATCCCGCGACGCGCGTCATTGGTATGGTGCACGTCGCTCTGCCTGATTCCTCCGTTGACCCCGACAAAGCGCGCGATAAGCCCTGTTATTTCGTTGATTCGGGCGTTGAATACCTGCTGACAGCGATGAGTCAAGCGGGTTGCTCGCCCTCGGGTCAAGGCATGGTCGCCAAGCTGGCGGGCGGTGCGGCAGTCATGGGTGGCAATGACAAATTTAATGTGGGCGGGCGCAATGTGGATGCTGCTCGCGCGTATCTGCAGAAAAAAGGTATCAAAATCGTCGCTGAAGACGTGGGCAAGAACATCAGCCGAACCGCCACCGTGCACGTGGGCTCGGCGAAGGTCGGGCTATCGTCTCCGGGGCGTGATGATTGGAGCATTTGAGCAAAATGACGGATTCCAGGGAAGAACTGATCGCGGCGGTACAGGACGTACCCTTGCTGTCGCCGAGTGTGTCGCAGCTGCTTGAGGTGACGGCCGATCCGAAGTACAACATTGCGGATTTGATCCGCATTATCAAACACGATGCTGTGCTCACGGCGCGATTGCTTCGGGTGGTTAACTCGGCCGCCTATGCCTTGCCGGTCGAGGTCGAAACCGTGGACCGCGCGGTGGCGATGCTCGGCTCGCGAGTGGTTGTCGGCCTGGCCTTGGGCGGCGCGGGTGACGGTTTGTTCACACGTCCGCTGGATGGCTACGATTCTAACGGCGAGGGCATCTGGCGACACGATCTGTTTTCGGCGATCGCGGGGCGCTATGTCGGCCTGAAAGCCACCACCGACTTTACGCCGGATCTCGCTTTCACCGGTGGGTTGCTATTGGATATCGGCAAGGCGGTCATGTCGCAGTTTCTGGTGGGTAAGTCGGCTGCGATGCTCGCGGATATTGCCAATGGCACCGCATCGGATTATCTCGAAGAGGAAACGCGGCTGCTGGGCTTGGACCATGCCGAACTCGGCTACGAACTCGCCAAGTGTTGGCAGTTGCCTGAGGTCCTGCAAAATGCGATTCGCTATCACCACAAACCCTCTCAAGCGAGCGAGATTTACCGGCCATTGTGCTATGCCGTGCATATTGGTGACACCTTGGCCATGATGGCAGGCCACAGCGCGGGGTCCGATGCGATGCAGTATCAGCTGGAGTCCGGCTACGATGCATACTTTAAGCTCGATGAGCAGGACATCGGCATGATCATGCTGCAGTCGGGCGAAGAGTTTATGCAGCTGGAAGAAGTGATGGCGCTTGTGATGGAAGCTTAGCACGAGCAGTCGTAAGAACCTGACAACCCCTCTGGAGCGCATGTCTCGCCTGCGCGAGGCGTGCGAACACGCTACAATCCGCGCTGTATTCATTTAGCCCGGAACCCGTTTGTGAAATACCCGACCCTGGAATCGTTGCGCGGCGTGGCAGCCATCATGGTTGCCTTGTTTCACTGCGGCTTTGTGAATGGCGACAAGTACCCGGTTATTGCACAAGGGCCCATCTTCGTCGACTTTTTCTTTGTGCTCTCCGGCTTTGTCATGGCCTTCGCTTATCAGGACAAAATTGCGCAGGGCCTTGAGTTTCGTTCGTTCATTCTGTTGAGGCTTGGTCGGCTCTACCCGTTGCATCTGGTGATGTTGCTTGTTTGGGTCCCGTATATTGGCGCGAAGTACTACGCCTACCATCAGCTGGGGATGGGCCCGAGCGACCCGACCCAAGACAATAATCTGTATACCTTCTCCACGAATGTCCTGTTATTGCATTCTTTGGGTTTTCACGATGACCAGAACTGGAACACGGTGTCATGGAGTATCAGTGTTGAGTTTTATACCTACATCGTGTTTTTCCTGATGTTGAGTGTCTTTCGCGCCGGGTTTCGAGGGTGGCATGCTTGGAGTTTGGCCATGGCGGCCTATGCTGCACTGTGGGGCCTGGGTGAGGGCACATTGCTCAAGACGTACGATTACGGGATTCTGCGCGCAGTGGGGGGCTTTTTCCTCGGTGTCGGCGTGTATACCGTGCATCAGCACCACCAGGTGACCTGGGGCGCGGTAACCAGTTCACTGGTAGAGATAGGGGTGGTGATCGTGCTTGCCATTGCCGTCATTGCCAGCGAGGGCTCACGTCTGGGGCAGTTGCTCACCTTTGGCGTGTTTGCCGTCACCGTGTATGTGTTTGCCGCCCAGCGCGCGGGCATGATCAGCCGGCTGTTGTTAACCTCACCGATGCTATTTTTTGGCAAGTTATCCTACTCTGTGTATATGGTGCACATGCTTGTATTTACGGTGGCGGCTGTGGCTGCGCACTATGTCTTGAAGATGCCGAGTGTGGTGGTGGAGCGTGCGGGCGCTGATCTGGTGCGTTACATCAATACGCCTTGGGCAGACGTTATTACGATTGTCTTGATGGCCGTGGTCATCGGTTTGTCGTGGTTCAGTTACCGATGGATTGAAGCACCCTGGCAGGATGCGGTCCCCCCCAACTCGGGATTTCTAACGGAAATTTCGCCGCAGTACCCGAGCGGTGACAGGATCACTCTTCGAGATTAACGATCATGACTTCCTTAGAAATACGTCACTTTTATCGTGCGTGAGGTGTTGATTTTATGGGCTTGCAACTTCGATGGGGCGTCTTCGCCTGTTTGTTTTCTCTTCCGGTTTTTGCAACTGACTTTGCTGTTGACACGACCCAAGATGCGGTGGATGTGACACCCGGTGATGGTCGGTGTGCCACCCAGAGCGGTAAATGCAGTTTGCGCGCGGCGGTGATGGAAGCGAATGCGTTGGCAGGTGCAGACGTGATCAATGTGCCGGCGGGTGAGTACCGACTGACACTCGGCAACACGGATGAGAATGCCGGGGAAGAGGGTGATTTGGACATCTGGACCGACATCACGATCAACGGTGTCGGTGGTGGCGAGACGGTGATCAACGGCTCGGCCAATAGCTTTCGGCTGTTTCATGTCTTTGTGCCTGACACGGAGGTGGTGCCCTCTGTGACGTTGCAACGCCTGAGCATGACCCAAGGTTTGGAGGAGGTGCGAGGTGCCATCGTGTTGAGCACCGGATCAAACATCTTGCTAGCCAACGTGGATGTTTACAAAGCGGGTCTCAATAGCAGCGCCGTCTACAACGACCGTGGGGTGTTGACCGTCGAAGCCTCCCGCTTCTTTGAGAACGCGAGGGCCATCGAGAGCTATTCCGGGCGTATGCAGGTAAGTGACAGTGTTTTCGAGAACAATGCGATGCCGGCCAGAGGGGGCGCCGCTATCCAAACCCTATCGAATGATATCGCTGTCGTCAAAAATTCGCGGTTTATTGGCAACACTTCCGACAGAGGCATTGGAGGCGCCATCCAGGCGTCTGGCGAATTGCTGGTAGAGAACAGCATGTTTGATGGCAATACCAGCGGCCAAGGGGGGGCACTTTATACGCGAAGTAACGCCTATATCGAGAATTCAACGTTCATTAACAATCGGTCAGTTGTGGGTGGTGCTGTGCTGTCGGGAGGGCCTTTGTTAGTGATTACAGGTTCAGAGTTTCAACAGAACAGTGCAACGGAGTCTGGTGGCGCACTTTACAATTACTCCAGCGTGGTCTTCTTAACAGACTGCCAACTCTTAGAGAATCAGGCAGAGAGTTATCACGGTGGCGCGGTGATGAATTACTCCTCAACCATGATCATTGATGCGAGCACGATTTCTGGGAATACCGCAGTGGGCTCCGGTGGAGGGGTTTTCGCACTATCGTAAGTTCGTGTGCATCATTCGTCGGTGTTGAATAACACGGCTGAACTGGGCGGAGGTTTTTACTCGGCTGCAGACAAAGCGCAACTCAGTAATACCACCGTGAGTGGCAATCGCGCCCGTCAGTCTGGTGGAGGCGTTTTTCTGGGTGGATACCGCGATTCTTATCGCTTCGATGTCAGCAATTCCACGATTGCATTTAATCAGGCGGAGGCAGGTGTCGGGGGCAATATTCACAACGAGGTTGGTCGTATGCGCCTCACGGGTAGCATTGTCTCTGATGCTGGCTCGGGGGAGAACTGTCAGGGTGAAATGACGTCCCTTGGGCACAATCTTGACAGCGATCGCAGCTGCGAGATGGATACGGTCACGGATTTGATGGGTGTCAGTCCTCTGCTTGCTGTATTGGCTGACAACGGTGGCCCCACACTCACGCATGCGCTGAGCGCGGACAGCCCTGCAGTCAATCGACTCGTGGTGGATATCTGCCCAGACGTTGATCAACGCTTTCATTATCGCAAGGCTGAAAACGGCAATTGCGATATAGGTGCCTTTGAGACGGGCTCTGAGCGGGCAGATTCGGGAACGCTGACGTTCAGCGCGGCGCGTTACTCTGCCGCTGAAAGCGATGGCACCGCCACGCTGCTTGTCCAGCGTTTAGGGGGCAGTCAAGGTCAGGTCTCGGTGGCCTACAGTGATCTGCTCATTGGTTCGGCGGCGGCAAGATACGACTACGAAGAGGTCAACGCGGATATCCTGTACTGGGCCGATGGGGATGCCACCGACCGTAGCGTCGAGATCGTGTTGAGAGACGACAATGCCCAGGAAGGCTTGGAAAGTGCTGTATTTGCACTATTCGCGCAGACAGGTGGCGCGACCTTAAATGCCTTGTCTCGCACGGAATTGGTGGTTATTGATGATGAAACGCAATACGGCAACTTCTCGTTTTCATCAAGAACTTATGAGGTCACTGAAGACGATGGTTTTGTGACGGTTTCTGTTGAGCGATTGAACGGTTCGTACGGCGCAGTGTCCGTGGGTTACGAGACGTCGGATGGCGGCGCAGAGGCGGACGCGGATTATACCCCCGTGCAAGGTCGATTGACGTTTGCCGACGGCGAGACAGCCGCGAGTTTTAACGTGCCGATTTTGCCCGATGATATCCAGGAAGCCGATGAAGACATCGTGATCACGCTCGTTGAACCTTCTGAAGCGGTCGCTTTGGGCAGTATTTCGTCTGCCAAGATCATTATTGCCGGCAATGACAACGCCGTAGAAGGCGGTGATACCTCAGGCGGT
>DOIU01000183.1 GCA_003511825.1 Gammaproteobacteria bacterium
CTGGCCATACTGACACTGACGGGTGTGTTGTATTTGATTGAGCATGGACTCATTTAACGGAGTCATCGTTATGTCGATTGCCAAATTCTGGGCAGGGATGTTACTCGCGACCGCGCTGTTCACGGCCGCGGCAGCCGACGAGGTTGTTGACGTCACTGAGAAGGGAAGCGTACGCGCACTGACGCTGACCGAGGGTCTACGCTATCCTTGGGCCTTGGCGTTTTTGCCGGATGCGCGCATGCTGGTGACGGAGCGCGAAGGGCGTCTGCAACTGCTCAGCGCGACGGGGCAGAAGCTCGGCCAGGTGAAGGGTTTGCCTGAGATTGCCGCCGGTGGCCAGGGTGGTTTGCTCGATGTGCTGGTGCACCCGGACTTCGCGATGAATCGCGTGCTGTACTTCTCGTATGTGGCGGAAGACATTGATGGGCGTGGCACGGAAGTCGCCCGCGCCGAGCTGCATGGGCAAACGCTGCGCAATAGGCAGGTTATTTTTCGGTTGCAGCCTAAATCGACAGGCGGGCGGCATTTTGGGTCGCGTTTGCTGCATGATGGCCGTGGCCACCTGTATATCACCTTGGGTGATCGCGGAGACCGCCCGCGTGCACAAGACGTCACAGACGCGGCCGGTTCTGTTATTCGCTTGCGTGACGATGGCACTGTCCCGGATGACAACCCAGTTTTTGCGCAGAAAGACGCTGTGCCAGGTTTGTTCAGTGTTGGCCATCGTAATATCCAGGGTGCCTTTATCCACCCAAAAACCGGTGACGTCTGGCTGCACGAGCATGGCCCACAAGGTGGTGATGAATTGAACATCGCCGAAGCCGGCAAGAATTACGGTTGGCCTGTCATCACCTATGGTGTGAACTACGTCATCGGGACACGTATTGTTGAAGGCACGCACAAACCCGGCATGGAGCAGCCTTTGTATTACTGGGTGCCCTCCATTGCGCCCTCGGGCATGACTTACTACACCGGTGACAAGTTACCGCAATGGCGCGGTGACTTGCTGGTCGGGTCATTAAAGTTTCGCACCTTAGTTCGGCTTGAAGTCCAGGGGCGTGAGGTCGTCCACGAAGAGCGCTTATTTACCGACGAGCTTGGGCGCATTCGCGATGTGCGCACGGGCCCGGATGGCTATGTCTATGTGTTGACAGATGCCCGCAATGGCAAGTTGGTACGTTTAGAAGCCGTCGCGTCTGAGTAAACTAAAAATACAGCTCAGGCTTGCTATATGGCATTGCGGCGGATATCGCGTTCCAGCTGTTGTAGATTGTCAGCGATGTCGTGGAGAAACGGGTTCAGGTGTAGGGCTCGTTGAAAAGCGGTTCGCGCGGCGATGGCATCTCCCTGGCGCAGGTAGATCCACCCCATGCCTGCGAGCGCGCCAAAGTGTCTGGGCTCCAGTCTCAGTGTCTGTTTCACATCTTCGGCGCTTTGCGTCACATCGCCGAGCCAGAAATGCACCATCGCGCGTTTGTTCCAGGCTTCGGCAAAGGTGGGGTCTTGTTCAATCGAGCGCGTGAAGAACTCACGGGCTTGCTGGAGTTCGTCATTGGCCATATGCTGCACCCCCGCATCAAACAGCTCGGCTGCAGCCACATTGTCTGTGGTGTGCCAGTGAGACCATATCTGTCGCGTCACTGCAGCACCTTCCCTGGGGTCGCTTGTGCTTTGCAACAAACCAAACAATGCGCTCAAGTCTTTATCTTGATTGGCGTACACGGCCGGCAGCGAAATCAGCAGGCCAAGGGCAATGATAAGACGGCGTTTCATCAGACACCTCCGCTACAGGGGTGGTGAACTTGTGTATACAGTCCTCGTGTTCAGTCTAGAGTGGTCACAGGGCGGGCGCAACTGCTGGCGGGTGTTGAAATGTATCAGCAGACAACGACTGTGTGCTAAATCCTCACATTTTTTGTCGGTAATGGTAGTATAGGGGTATAACCCGGACTGATACGCTTGATCGCATCAGCACATCATTGATCAAGTGACACCATAATAGCCAACTTCTGCCGGGTCCATGTGGAGGTAAGCCATGTCGTCAAGCTCTGACGTCGTCCCGATGTCGCGCGCTACACCCGCGTTTCTGCTCCCCTCTGGCCTTGAGCCAGTGCCGGGCACTCGATCCCCAGCAGACGCCGATCACGTTGAAGAAAAAAAGTCCCCTGCATCCATTCTCATCGTTGATGATGAACCGGGGCTGTGTAGTTTTTTGCAGCGCAAGTTAGGGAAGCAGTTTGCCTTACTGGAGGTCGCGCATTCCGCAGAAGACGCTGATGCATTGCGTCAGCGCTTGCATTTTGATCTCATCGTTACAGACATTCGCTTGCCCCAACAGTGCGGTGTTGGCTGGGTACAGGAGATGCGGGACCAGGGTATTGGCACGCCGGTGATTTTTATGACGGCTTTTGCCAATGTCGATACGGCGATTGCTGCGCTGCGGGCAGGGGCTGTGGACTTTATCCTCAAGCCCTTTCGCACCGAACAGATGCTAAGTGCCATTCATCGCTGTCTTGAGCAAACCAAAATGCAACGTGAGAATTTCGTGTTGCGCCGGCAAATGGACAAGATGTACACCATTGATGGCATGGTGGGTCAATGCCAAACCATGAAAAATGTGTGCGAAGTGATTCGCCGCGTTGCGCCGACGCCATCGACGGTCTTGATCGGGGGCGAATCCGGCACTGGAAAAGAGTTGGCGGCTCGCGCCATCCATCAGTGGAGTGGTCGCAGCGGCAGTTTTGTGCCTCTGAACTGCGGTGCGGTATCGACAGAACTCCTCGAAAGCGAGCTGTTTGGGCATACCAAAGGCGCGTTTACCGGCGCGCATCAAGCACGGGAAGGACTTTTTGGTTATGCCAATTCAGGCACCTTGTTTCTCGATGAAATTGGCGAAATGCCGCTGAATATGCAGGCTAAACTGCTGCGAGTGCTTGAAGAAGGTGCAGTCAGGCCCGTCGGAGCAAATCGCGAAGTGCCTGTCGATGTGCGCATTGTTGCTGCGACCAACCGTGATTTGCAGCAAGATGTCAGAGAAGGGCGGTTTCGCAAAGACTTGTTCTATCGTCTGAATGTGTTACGAATAGACTTGCCACCCCTGCGAGAGCGACCCGACGATATCAAGCGGTTGTTAGAGTATTTTAACGCGGCGCTGTCCTCCGACCTGGGCCTGTCACCGGCGCCGTTGTCTGCAGAATACCTGGCGATGCTTCAGTCGTACCCGTGGCCGGGGAATGTCCGCGAGTTTAAAAATCTCATCGAGCGTTCGCTGCTGCTCGGACTGGCACCCAGCGAGTGTCTGACCAGCATGAACGAGCCCAATGACAACAGCACGGCACTCGGTGATCAGCAACGCCTGCACATGACGCTGGAGGAAATGGAGAAACACCATATTCTCGCTGTGCTCAGCCACGTGGAAGACAACCAATCTGAAGCGGCCAGACGGCTTGGCATATCGCGAAAGACACTCGGCAGAAAGCTGCACAGTTGGCTGGAAGCCAAGGGTAGCACAACGGTGCCATAGCACGATCAGGTTCGTGTAGCGTGTTATTTCGGTTAATACCAGGGGCGCGAAAAAAACTCCGGAATAAGTTGCTGGTTTTGGGCCTATTCCCCATCATTCTGCTCATGCCAGTCGCCCTGGCCTTGGCGATTTATTGGGGCACCAACTTTGGCTACGACCAACTGTTTCTTAAGGTCAACACGGACCTTTCCGTGGCGCATGATGCGTTCCTGCGCGTCCAGCAAGACTATTTGGATGAAGTCAGTCGGCTCGGGGAGTCCTATACCTTCCGCTCTGCGCTCAAAGTAGCCGACGCGGATGTGATCGCCGATCATGTGCGCGCGCTGCGTGAAAAAGCAGGATTATCCTACCTGCATGTCACCGATGCTGCCGGCTATTGGTTGTATGAGGGCGGTCCTGGTTCACCCTTGCAGTCTCTGCAAAGCGCGTTGACTGCGCGCGCTCAAGCCGGGGAGGCCGTTAAGGGGATTGAGCTTTTCACGCCGCAAGCCCTGGCGGTTGAGGGATTGTTAGCGCGTGTGATCTTGCCGTTGATACCCACGCCCTACGCCATGCCGACAGAGCGCACAGTGGAAGATCGCGGCATGATGATCCGTGTACTTTACCCCATTATCGGTGCGCAGAAAGACGTCGTCGCCGTGCTGGATGGTGGGGTGTTGCTCAATGGCAATTTCGGCTTCGTCGATACCCTGCGTGATCTCGTGTATGGCCCGGGTAGCTTACCGCCGCAAAGCATCGGCACGGTGACCGTATTCTTGGAAGATGTGCGTATCAGTACCAACGTGCCTCTCAAGGAAGGGGAGCGTGCACTGGGTACCCGTGTATCGCGTGAGGTGCGGGATGATGTCTTTGGTCAAGGCAATATTTGGAGCAACCTCGCATTTGTGGTGAACGATTGGTACATCTCAGCGCACGAGCCAATTTACGATCATCAGGGTCAGCGGGTCGGTATGCTTTACGCGGGTTTTCTGGCCGATCCGTTTCAGCTGCGTTTGTGGCAAGCCTTTGCCACGCTTGTCATGTTATTTTTTGCTTTGATGTTTTTATCGGTCATCATCGTCGTGAGGGGGCGCGTCAGATCTTTGGGCCCGTGGAAGCCATGAGTCGCGTGGTGCGCGACACGCGGGGTGGTCACCTGGATCAACGTATCGGTACGGTGCGTTCAGAAGACGAGTTGGGCGAGCTGGCCAAAGAGTTTGACGTCATGCTGGATAAGATAGAGCAACAACACCAGCAAGTGCTGCTGGCGGCTGAACTGCTGGAATCCAAGGTTGATGAACGTACCCGAGAACTCAGTCTGCGCAACGAAGAGCTGCAAAAGACCATCAAACTCCTACGTGCGACGCGCCAACAGTTGGTTATGGCCGAGAAGCTCGCGGCGTTGGGGGAACTCACTGCCGGCGTTGCGCATGAGATCAACAATCCACTTGCGGTAATGCTCGGCAATATGGATATCGTGCTGGAGGAACTGGGTCAGAATGCTGAGCCTGTGGCACACGAAATACAGCTGGTGGTGGAGCAGATTTACCGTATTCAGGCCATCGTCAGTAAGCTCTTGCTGTATTCGCGCCCCAACGACTATGCCGGGTTTATCGAAGAGGTGGATGTCAATCGCGTCGTTGATGAGGCATTGATGTTGGCTACTCACATCATTGATGAGTCGTTGATTCATGTGCACACGGCCTGTGCCGCCACAGAGCGCGTCAGCTTAAATGCCCAGGAGCTGCAGCAGGTGTTGGTGAATCTCATCATCAATGCGGTGCATGCTTTGGAAGGTGCGGGGGGGAACTTGTATCTCAGTACCCGCAACTGGGCAGATCGCGGCGTGATGATTGAAGTGCGTGACGATGGGCCCGGGATTGACGCTGAACAAATCGGCAAAGTGTTTAATGCATTCTACAGCACCAAACAACCCGGAAAGGGGACGGGTATAGGGTTATCGGTCAGCTATGGTCTGGTTAAGCGCTATGGCGGCAACATCACCGTGTCATCCAGCCCCGGTGCCGGAGCGAGCTTTCGAGTCTGGCTGCTCACGCAGCCGCAGGTGGATGACGATGAACTGGCGTTGGTCGAGCGACTCAGCGCGATGGAGGAGGCAGGATGAACGATTGCAAAGATGATCCGCGTGCTCGGCGACGCCATTTTATGCGGGTGTGTGGCTCGGCCGTCAGTGCCGGCGGGCTACTACCTCTATTGGCGAAGGCGGGGACTCAGTCCTATAAGGCGTTTGATGAGGTCTTGCTCGTTGATGAACGCGGCGATGCCTTACGAGCTGATGCACTGCCGGACAATGAAGAATTTATCTTCTATTACCCCCTGGTGTCGACACCCTGCTTTTTGCTCAAGTTGGACGAGACTCAAGGGGTTGATCTGCAAACTGCTGCGGGCAGTGAGTATCGTTGGTCAGGTGGTGTCGGACCTGGTAATCGCTTGGTGGCATACTCGGCTATTTGTGCGCATAAGCTGTCACACCCTTCGCCCACGGTGAGCTTCATTGGCTATCGAAAAGACTTGCCTGCCGTGTTGAACGATAGCGATGGCGTTCCCCCGCAGAGTGGCGTTATCCAATGTTGCTCTGAGCATAGCGTGTATGACCCTGCGCGTGGCGCGCAAGTGGTTTCCGGCCCGGCACCTCAGCCTTTGGCAGCCATCGAATTGAACGTCGCGCAAGACAAGATCTATGCGACAGGTGTGTGGGGCGGTGATTTGTTTGAGACTTTTTTGAGCAAGTTCGGGATGCGGGTACAGCTGGAGATGCGTGTCGCGGATGTCAGCGCACCCGTGCGTGGTAACACGGTGGTGATGCGCGGCGATGAGTTCAGTCGCCGCCGTATTCGCTGCGGCTAGTGGATTAAGCCCTGGGTGCGTGCGATGCTGGTGGGGCTGTTGCCGAGCTTATCAAGTTTGTCGCCATCCATACCATGCGCCAGTAGCATCAGGTAGGCTGCTTTGCGCTTACCGATAGCGGCGAGATGCAGTGCCGTTTGCCCCTGGTGGTTTTCGTGCGCGGTGTCAATAGCTGGGGCTTGCAGTAATACGGAAAGTGCATCCAGACACCCTTCGTAGGCAGCGCGCATCAGCGGTGTCCAGCCATAGACATCGGCAATATTCGGATCAACGTTTTGGTCGAGCAGCATCCGGGTGATGCGGCCACGATTTTTTGTTGCGCACATCATCAAGGCGGTCCAGCCATTGGAAGATTGCGCATTGAGCGTGGTGCGCGTAGTGAGCAGTTGGGCAGCGGTTGCGGTATCTCCGCCCCAGCATGCGTACATCAGCGCAGTGCCATGGTTGTTATTTCTCATCAAAGGGTCTGCGCCGAGCGTGAGCAAGCGCTTGACGAGCAGCGCGTCGCCGGCAGCGGCGGCGGCCATCAGTGCACTTTTATGGCGCTCGGGTGTGGTCGTGTTGATGTCGGTAACGTCGTCTGCCAGTGCGTA
>DOIU01000378.1 GCA_003511825.1 Gammaproteobacteria bacterium
CCTTAACAGAAGTTGGGTATGCCGCGTTCTTCAGGATAGAGCGCGCCCAAAAAAAACAGACCGGCAGCATCAGCAGTGGTACCTCCCTGAGTTCGGTCGCGACGCTGCAAGACCTCACCCACCCAAGCCGGCTCTGCCTCACCGCGCCCAACCCGCAACAAACTGCCGACAATGATCCGCACCATATTGTGCAAAAAGGCATTGGCCGCAATGTCCACGATAACGCGATCATCTCGACGATACACCGACAACGCGTGAATGCACCGCCGAGCATGCTTAGCTTGACACCCTGCTGCACGGAATGCAGAAAAGTCATGTTCGCCCAGCAAATAGTGCCCGGCTTGGTCCATGCGCGCAGCGTCCAGTGGCTGCGTGACCCAGGCATTGCGGCCTGCCGCAAGCGCCGGCCGGGCTTTGCGATTCAGGATAATGTAGCGATACCGACGCTCTATGGCATCGTAGCGTGCGTGGAAGTCGGGGGCTACCGCGCTCACCCAATGGACGCTCACAGGCGCTTTCATCAACGTATTCGCCCCAAAAATCCAAGCTTTATCAGGACGGACTGTGTCAGTGTCAAAGTGTACGATTTGCGCTTTGGCGTGTACGCCAGTGTCAGTGCGCCCGGCACAGGTCACCTCAACAGGAGCGGCGGCGACTGCCGACAATGCCGTTTCGACGACCTCCTGCACGGATCGGCAATGCCGCTGACGCTGCCAACCGCAGAACTGTGACCCGTCGTATTCAATAGCCAGGGCGTAACGCACCATCTAGTACCCGCAAATGCAACACCCACTATCGGGCATCACCAAAAACTCAGATTACCACCCACGAAAAAGGGCGCCGTAGCGCCCTTTTTGCGATCTGCCGATCAGCTGTTCAGCCAATTTTTTTCAGCAGTTCTTCTGCCGTGGTTTTTTGCTCCACGCTACCGCCCTTGACGATCTCGCCCAAGGCACTGGCAGCCGAATCATTGTCGCCCATATCGATATACGCTTTGGCAAGATCCAGCATAGTCTCCATCTCGTTGGTGGCACCCAGTGCAGCTGAATCGTCAGCCCCGGTCAGATCCGCGTTCGCGGTCAGGTCCGGAATCTCGAGCTCTTGCGTTTGGTCAAACGCCGTATCCAATCCTTCGGTGTTGTCAAACAAGGTTTCAACATTGCTCGCAGCCGCAGCCGTGTCTTCACTGAGATCTTCCAGATCCAGCGTCAACTCCTCAGGCGAGCCTGTCAGTTCCAGCCCCTCAAGGCCATCAGCGCTCACGGTATTTTCATCGCCAAGCGCTGACAAGTCGAGTACAGACTCTTCAAACTCCAGGCCTGTATCTTCCAAGCCACTGAGCGTCTCATTGAGCGGTTCTAGCTCGACGGCATCTGCGGTCTGTGACAACACCTTGGTGCTGCCCTTTTCACTGCCGTCGCCCTCGCCGAGGCTGTCCAGCAACGCACCGAGGTCGTCATTGCTCTGCGGCACAACGCTTTCTGCACCTGTCAGCAAGGCGTCATCGACGTCAATCGACAGATCATCTTCCAGCGCCAGGCTAGACTCCATGGACGCCGCTTCTTCCAGGAGGCTGGCGCCCCCCTCAACAACATCGCCCGCCGCAACTTCAGCATTCAACTCTGCAGCGACTGTTGAGAAGTCACCTGTCGCTTCCAGATCCGCCTCATCAAATGCCAAGCCTGGATCCATACTTTGATCCAGCAGTGAGGCATCTTGCATCTCACCGGCCTGAACATCTTCACTCGGTGGCGCAATAATCTCAGTCACATCACCCGTGGCGTCGAAGCCATCAAGGGCAAGCGTATCTTCAGCTTCGTCTACAACTGACGCCTCTTCCGCTGGCACATCATCGAGCGCCTGTGCAGCAGCACCCAGACCAGCACCTGCGGCGATGCCCGCAGCCAGCGCGGCGGCATCACTGCCGGCAGAGGAAGCTTCACCCACAGACCCAGCGTCGAACAGTGCATTGGTCGGATCCAGCTCGCGACCCATTTCTGCAACTCTGCCCCACGACGGATTTTCGCCGCCGCCGAAGCTGTCGTGGAACCCTTGCGCCGCACGCGTAAACCGATCGGCGTCTTTCTGCCCGTGGTGCGTTTCAAGCAACTTGAGCTGATATTCTTGGTTCTCTGGATCGCGATCTACCGCTTTGGTCAGCAGATCTTCTGCTTGGCCATGCAAACCATAAGCGAGGTAAACATCGGCTTCTGAGATGGTGTCATCTTTGGCAGATTCATCATCGACCGCGCCCGACAACATACCGGTGTCATCCAAGCCTTCGATGTCATCATCACCTTCAATGATCTCAGGCAGCTCGGTCGGTCCTTCGTCCTCGTCTTCAAAGGCCTGTAACGGCTCGACCTCTTCGCCACCGGCGGCGACTTCGGGGAACTCGGTCTGTTCTTCGACGCTGTCAGTTTCAACAAACGCTTCTTCCTCGAAGACGACCTCTTCTTCGTCATCTTTGCGTTTGCGACCGAACAGCCAGCCCAGCAATCCGAGCAAGCCCAGCGCGCCAACGCCCACACCGGCAACCTTCACGGGGTCAGCCATGAGTTTCTGGAAAAAGCTCTGCTCAGCAGCAGGTGCATCCACCACGATCGGTGGCTCTTCAACCAGCTCAGGCTCAGGTGTGGCAGGCTCAACCGGATCGGCAGTTTCCTCGGCGCCCGCAAGCTGATCCTGGAGTTGAGCAAGCTCATTCTCGCGCAGCTCAATCAGGCGCTCCATTTTTTCCGTGTTTTCTTGGATTTCGCCGGCCTGTGCTTGCAGCTCCTCTTTTTCGAGGTTCTGCGCTTCAAGTTCTTCGCGCGCCAAGGTCAAGTCGGTGTTAATCTGACCCAGAACTGCGGTATCAGGTTGCTCTGAGTCATCAGCGTTAGGCGTGGCCACACCCTCGCTGCTACTGGGGTCGGCAACAATCTTAAGCGGATCTTCCGACGGTGTTTGCTCGGTAGCGGTCTCGGTTGGCGCAACCGGCTCGCTCGGTGCCTGTGCTTCCCCTGTGGGTTCTTCAGCGGGCTGGGTCGCATCCTCAGCGGGTGTGGACGGCTCGCCCCCAGCCGCCTGTGTGCCACCCGAAGCACTGGCAACGCGGCCAATACTGTCGCGGTATTCCTGCCAGAGCTGGTTTTGTACAGTCATTTCAGCGACCGCGTCACCGCGACTGCGTGCACTGACTTGCTCGTAGGACGGCATGCGCAGGATAGCGCCCTCTTTCAGGCGATTGACATTGTTGTCAACAAAGGCATCTTGGTTCGCCTGCAACAGCGCCAACATCATCTGTTGTACTGAGATATCGGTCGGTTTGTTATCCAGCGCAATTCGCCAAAGCGTATCGTTTTTAACAACGGTGTAGGCATCGCCTTCGGTCGCGTAAGCAGACGCGTCATCGACTGGCGCACTTTCTTGGGGCGCGACTTGGGCGACAGGCTCCACACTTGGCGTTTCCAGCGGCTTCGCATCAGTGGTTTTGACTTCAAATTCCCGATCACTTGAGATCGCAATCGAGTCTACGATGACCTCTTGCTCCAAGGGTGGAGGGACGGGTGCAGGTGTCGCTGCGCCGACAGAATCTGCCACTTCAGCATCGGCATTTTCGACGACCTCAACAGCGACCGGCATGGCATCCGCTGCCGCTTCTGCTGCACGGTCAATCACCACCGGCACAGCAGGGTCTGTGGCCGATTCTGCAGCCGTGGCGACTTGCGGCGTGGTCGGTGCGCTACCGCCAGAGACTACTTCTTGATTCATAAAGACCGGCGGATCAAGCAAAATGGTGTATTCACGCACCATGCGCCCCTTCGGCCAATCCACTTCCAGGAGGAAGTTCAGAAAAGGTTCAACGACCGGCCCGCTGCTGCCAATCTTGATGTAAGGCGAACCATCGGGTTTTTGATCAACGGAAAACTTCAGCGACGTGAGAGCGGATGATCGTTCTATCCCCGCTCTCTCAAACGCCTCGCGCGAGGCCAGTTGCACCAGAAGTCCTTCAAGCTCACCGGGCTGAACCGACTTCAATAGAATTTCGGCATCCAACGGTTGGTTGAGCGCGGAATTCATCTCGATATCACCAAGTCCTAATGCCTTTACGCCGGAAGAGGCCAAGGCCAGGCTTACCGCCACTGCTGTTGCTAGTTTTCGCACTGTCGTAATACTCGCTTGCGTCAGATGAATAGAAGTTCTGCGTAGGATTTATCCCGGATGCCACTGCTTAAACACAGAACATACCAATGCACTTAAAGTGCGCTTTTCAGAGAAGCCTTGGATAAACGTAAGTAACTATAGGTTAGATATAGTCTTTTATCAAAACTTCAGCAATTTGCACACTGTTCAGCGCCGCGCCCTTGCGCACGTTGTCTGCGACGATCCAGAGATTCAAACCGTTTGGATGAGAAATATCGCTGCGAATACGCCCGACAAATACAGGGTCCTCCCCTGAAGAATCAGAGACCGCTGTCGGATAACCGCCATCCGCGCGCTCATCCATGACCACCACACCGGGTGCCTTTTCGAGCAAAGCGCGTGCAACTTCAGCATCGATGGGATCGCGGGTTTCAATGTGCACCGCCTCGGAATGACCATAAAAAACCGGCACCCGTACGCAGGTCGGATTGACCCGAATAGCGTCGTCCTCAAAGATCTTGCAGGTCTCCCAGACCATTTTCATTTCTTCCTTGGTGTAACCGTTATCTTGAAACACATCGATATGCGGCAACACATTAAATGCAATTTGCTTGGGGTAAACCGACGGTTCTATGGGTTTAGCATTCAACAAGTTAGCTGTTTGACTAGCGAGTTCTTCAATCGCGTCCTTGCCGGTCCCCGAGACCGCTTGATACGTGGCGACATTAATACGCTCAATACCCACCGCATCGTAGAGAGGTTTTAGGGCAACGAGCATTTGAATCGTGGAGCAGTTCGGATTGGCGATGATCCCGCGCTTGGTGTAATCACCGATCGCATGCGGGTTCACTTCCGGCACCACCAGTGGAACATCATCGTCGTAACGGAAATGCGAGGTGTTATCCACAACGACACAACCCGCTGCTGCCGCAATCGGCGCGTATTGCGCAGACAGAGAACCACCGGCCGAGAACAAGCCAATCTGCGCCTTGCTGAAATCAAAGCCCTCCAGATTCTCCACCACCACATGGGTGTCACCAAACGGGATGCGCTTTCCTGCAGACCGTTCACTGGCCAAGGCATAGACATTACGAACCGGAAAATTTCTTTGCGCAAGGATGGAAAGCATCGTTTCACCCACCGCACCGGTCGCACCCACCACTGCTACATCATACTGTTTGCTCATCGACTCACTCACTCAGATTACAACTGCGCCAATTCACGCACGACCGCATCACCCATCGTCTGCGTGCTGACGCTGGCACCGCCTTCGGCGATATCCGCCGTGCGTAAACCACCGTCCAATACGCGACTGACCGCTGTCTCAATACGTTCAGCGCTCTCATTGTCGTCCAGAGAATGGCGAAACATCATGGCAACGGACAACAAGGTTGCCAAGGGGTTGGCAATGCCCTGCCCGGCAATGTCTGGCGCTGACCCATGGATCGGTTCATACAGGCCCTGCCCTGTCGCGTTTAGCGATGCGGACGGCAACATACCGATAGACCCGGTGAGCATCGCCGCCGTGTCAGACAAAATGTCGCCAAACATATTGGTGGTCGCGATCACATCAAACTGCTTAGGCGCACGCACGAGCTGCATGGACGCATTATCCACATACATGTGTGAAAGCTCTACATCGGGATACTGCTTACCCGTATCAACGAAGATCTCCCGCCACAGCTCAGACACCTCGAGCACATTCGCTTTGTCCACTGAACACAATCGGCGCTGCCGACGCATGGCGGTTTCAAACGCACTGATGGCGATGCGCTGGATTTCAGACTCGGTATACACCAAGGTGTTGTAACCGCGACGCTCGCCGCTGTCGGTCTGATCAATGCCGCGAGGCTGTCCAAAATAAATCCCGCCCGTCAGCTCACGGACGATCATGATATCCAGCCCGGAGACCAAATCGGGTTTTAGCGATGACGCTGACGCGAGCTGCGGGAACAATATCGCTGGACGTAAATTTGAAAACAAATCGAGACTGGCACGCAAGCCCAGGAGACCCCGCTCCGGCCTCAACTCACGCGGCAAGGTGTCATACTGCGGCCCACCGACTGCGCCTAAAAGAATCGCGTCCGCCTGTTCGCACAACGCTAAGGTGTCTGGAGGCAACGGTGTTTTCGCGGCGTCATACCCTGCGCCCCCAAAGGGCGCCACTTCCCATGTGAGTGAGACCCCATGCGTATCACGCAAACAGCTTAACACCTTCAAGGATTCGTGAATGATCTCTGGGCCAATGCCGTCACCCGGCAGTATGGCAATTTTTTTGGTCATGGTCTGAGCGATCTCCAAACCGGGCGTGCCACGCCCGCACTGGCAGCGCAAAAATATAAACCGCGCATATTAACGCAAACCACGCAACGATAGCGAGGCACGTGAAGAAAATTTTACAGGAAGACGCCGCACATGTTCACGCATGAACCAGGATCAACAAGAGGACACGCAAACAATAATGCAACTCGAGAACTCGAAATCTATGTCGCAGACAGAACGCCTTACTCGCTAGCCCCTAAACAGCCAAGGTGCCTGTTTTCGCCGACGCCCCTCATATTCACGAATCGTATCGGCGTGCTGCAGCGTCAGCTCAATATCATCCAGGCCATTCAATAAGCAGTGCTTGCGAAAAGGGTCGATCTCAAAGCGCATGGCTTGACCGCGGGGAGTTGTCACCGTTTGCTCAGCGAGATCAACGACCAAGCGATAACCTTCCTGCGGCTCGCATTCCCGAAAAAAAACGTCCACGTCTTCAGCAGGCAAGCGGATCGGCAAAAAGCCGTTCTTAAATGAGTTATTGTAAAAAATATCGCCAAAGCTCGGCGCGATCACCGCGCGAAAGCCATAGTCGTCCAAGGCCCACACGGCATGTTCGCGCGACGAACCGCAGCCAAAGTTCTCGCGTGCGATGAGAATTTCTGCACCGGCATAGCGCGGGAAATTCAAGATAAATTCCGGATTGGGTCGACGATGCGCAGTGACCATATCGGCTTCGCCCGGGTCGAGATATCGCCAATCGTCAAACAGAATCGGCCCGAAGCCAGAGCGCTTAATCGACTTGAGGTATTGCTTAGGCACAATGGCATCCGTGTCTACGTTGGGCCGATCCATCGGCATGACCAAGCCATCAACAACGGTAAATTTCTGCATCAGAACGCCTCAATACTCACGCGCATCGACAAAATGCCCTGCCAACGCAGCTGCCGCCGCCATCGCCGGGCTGACCAAATGCGTGCGCCCGCCTTGACCTTGGCGTCCTTCAAAATTGCGGTTGGACGTGGAGGCACAGCGTTCACCCGGCTCCAAACGGTCCGCATTCATCGCCAAACACATCGAACAGCCGGGTTCGCGCCACTCAAAACCCGCCGCCCGAAAGATCTTGTCCAGTCCTTCTTGCTCGGCCTGTCTTTTTACCAAGCCTGACCCCGGCACCACCATGGCGAGCTTGATGGTGTCTGCGACTTGTCTGCCTTTGATCACCGCCGCCGCCGCACGCAAATCTTCGATACGCGAATTCGTGCAAGAACCAATAAACACCTTGTCTATGCAAATATCTGACACCGGTGTTTCTGCCGGAATATCCATGTAGGCGAGGGCTTTTTCCATACCGGCCGCTTTGACCGGATCAGATTCGCAAGCAGGATTGGGCACTACATCGTTGATGACCGCGACCATTTCAGGCGAGGTACCCCAAGTCACTTGCGGGCGAATGGCTGCCGCATCTAAGACGACCTCCTTATCAAAGTGGGCGTCGGCATCACTGTGCAGTAATAACCACGCGTCCCGCGCAGCATTGCGATCAGTTGGGGCAGGCGCGAAGGGACGCCCCATCACGTAGTCAATCGTTGTGTCGTCCACACCGATCATGCCGGCGCGCGCACCAGCTTCAATCGCCATATTGCAGACCGTCATGCGCCCTTCCATGGACAGATTGCGAATCGCTTCACCGGCAAATTCGATGGTGTAGCCTGTGCCACCCGCGGTGCCAATCTCGCCGATAATGGCCAAGACAATGTCTTTGGCTTCAATGCCTGCGCCAGCCACACCTTTGACCGTCACACGCATATTCTTAGATTTTTTTTGGACCAAGCATTGCGTGGCAAGCACATGCTCAACTTCAGAAGTACCGATACCAAACGCCAATGCACCGAAGGCACCGTGGGTGGATGTATGCGAGTCTCCGCAAACCACGGTCATACCCGGCAAGGTAGCGCCCTGCTCGGGCCCGACCACGTGCACAATCCCTTGGCGCGGATCGTTCATCTTAAACTCAACGATACCGTGCTCGGCGCAGTTCTTGTCGAGCGTATCAACTTGCAGACGCGAGACCGGATCAACAATACCGCCACTGCGATCGGTGGTGGGGACATTGTGGTCAGGCACGCCGAGAATCGCTTGCGTGCGCCACGGCTGACGCCCGGCGAGCTTAAGCCCTTCAAACGCCTGCGCGGATGTCACCTCGTGAATAAAATGCCGGTCAATATACAGCAGAGCCGTACCGTCATCTTCCTCACGCACCACATGCGCATCCCAGACTTTGTCATAAAGCGTTTTTCCGGCCATTACGAACCCCGGACATGTCTCAGTAAACGGTGGAGGCCTGTCAGCGACCTCTTACGTCAGTCATCGCCGTGAGCTGACTGTTATTCAGTGTAGCGACCCCATACAGATAACTCAAATTCATGTTATTTATATTTCTCATGAAAGATAGGAATGTGTACTATAGGCCGCATGGATCTCAACCATTTAAAAGCCTTTTTGAGCGTCGCTGATTGCGGCTCCTTTTCCATCGCCGCCGAACGCATGCATCTCACGCAGCCGGCGATCAGCAAGCGCATCGCCGCCTTAGAGCAACAGCTCAACGCCAACCTGTTTGACCGCATCGCCCGTCAAGTGCATCTGACAGAAGCAGGCGAAGCGCTGCTACCCGTCGCACGCGCTGTCTGTACCGAGCTTGAGCGCATTCAACAAACCATTGCCAGCCTCAACAGCGCTGTCGGCGGCAAACTCAGCCTGGGCACCAGCCACCACATCGGCCTGCACCGGATGCCAGCCCTGCTGCTCGCCTTCACCGCTGAGTTCCCGGAGGTGGAGATGGATTTGCACTTCATGGACTCTGACGACGCCTGCCTGCGGGTCGAAAACGGCACGCTAGAACTGGCTGTGGTCACCCTGCCTGGCACGCGCTTCCAAAAACTCGAGACGGAACGCGTCTGGACAGACCCACTGGCGATTGCCTGTAACCACGACCATCCGCTTCATCAAGAAAGGGAGATCACACCGGCGGTACTTGCCAACCATCCAGCCGTGGTGTCCACCTTCGATACCGTCACCCGCCAAGTGCTTGATCAAGCACTGCTCTCGCACGATGTACGCCTGAAAGTCGCCTTAGAAACCAACTACATGGAAACCATTAAGATGATGGTGTCGGTGGGATTGGGATGGAGCGCCATCCCCGAAATCATGCTGAGCGACGGACTCACCCCACTGGATGTACCGGGGATGCAGCTGTCACGGGAGCTGGGATTTGTGCGCCACAAGAAGCGCAGCCTATCATCCGCAGCACAGGCGTTTATTACCCTGCTGCGCGAGCACGCTGACCCATAACAGGAACACAGGGCTGGTGGCGCTGCTTAATCAGCCTGGGCGGGGATAACCGGTGACGGATAGCGGACGTCGGCATTTTGTGCGCGGTGACGCAAGCAGTGATCCATCAGCACCAAGGCCATCATGGCCTCAGCAATCGGCGTCGCACGAATACCAACACAAGGGTCGTGCCGGCCCTTCGTGACGACCTCTACCGGCTCGCCTGCGACATCAATGCTGCGCCCGGGTACGCGAATACTGGAGGTCGGTTTTAGCGCGATAGACGCAACGATATCTTGCCCCGAGGAAATCCCACCAAGCACGCCACCGGCGTGATTGCTCAAGAACCCTTCAGGCGTCATCTCATCGCGATGCGTGGACCCTTTTTGGGAGACACAGGCAAATCCGTCGCCGATCTCCACGCCCTTGACGGCATTAATGCTCATTAAGGCATGCGCCAAATCCGCGTCCAGGCGATCAAAAACGGGCTCACCCCAGCCGGGTGGCACCGCATCGGCAACCACGGTCACCTTGGCACCCACTGAGTCCCCTTCTTTGCGCAAGTCGCGCATATAGGTATCAAGCTCATCAAGCTGCGACGTATTCGGCCAGAAGAATGCGTTTTCTGACACCGCTGCCCAATCAAACGCGGACGTGTCGAGCGCGATCGGCCCGAGCTGCGAGAGATAACCCCGAATACGTGTACCAAACTGCGCGTGCAGGTATTTCTTGGCAATAGCGCCGGCAGCCACACGCATCGCCGTCTCGCGTGCGGACGAACGCCCACCGCCACGGTAGTCGCGCATGCCGTACTTTTGGTTGTAGGTGTAATCGGCGTGACCGGGACGGTAACGGTCTTTGATTTTGTCGTAGTCGCGCGAGCGTTGATCCGTGTTTTCGATCACCAGGCCAATCGGCGTGCCGGTGGTCTTGCCCTCAAAGACGCCCGAAAGAATCCGGACTTGGTCTTCTTCGCGTCGTTGCGTGGTATAGCGTGACTGCCCGGGCTTGCGTCGGTCCAGATCCGCCTGCAGATCGGCCTCAGACACGCTGAGCCCCGGCGGACAACCGTCAACGACACAGCCCAGTGCTGGGCCATGGCTCTCGCCGAAGGTGCTGACTGTAAAGAGTTTTCCGAACGTGTTTCCTGACATAAGCTATACCGACTTCGCGCACACCGTCAGTGTAGTGATTTGGGCTGACACGCGCCAGCTAAGCACCTCAGGAGCCATCACGGAATGTGATCCAGGTTTTCCCCTTCTTTCTCAACAGGCATCAGATCCTGACGCGATATGCCGAGCATCAGGGTCGCCGCGCTGGCAACGTAGATGGACGAATAGGTGCCGACCACCACGCCCACGATGAGTGCCAGCGAAAAGCTGCGGATGACCTCGCCGCCAAAAAAGAACAAGGCGAGCAACACTAGCAAGGTTGTGGCCGAGGTGATCAAAGTACGGGACAGAGTTTCGTTGATGGAGATATTCATCATCTCCACCTCGGGGGTTTTGCGCAGCTTGCGAAAGTTTTCGCGGATACGGTCAAAGACCACGATCGTATCGTTGAGCGAATACCCGATGACCGCCAATATCGCCGCCAACACGCTGAGATCAAACTCAGCCTGCACCAGAGAAATCACGCCCAACGTGATAATCACATCGTGCACCAACGCCAGCACCGAGCCCACGGAGAATTTTTTCTCAAAGCGCAGCCAGATATAGATGACGATGCAAAACAACGCGGCCAATACCGACAAGCCACCCTGCTCACGCAACTCCTCGCCCACCTGAGGACCGACAAAATCATTGCGTCGCATATCGAGGGTCTGGCTGCCGTCGGCACTCAAGGCCTCCAGCGCGCGCTCACTCAAGTCAGCGCGGTTAAGCCCTTCGCGCAAGGGCAAGCGAATAAGCACCTCATGCGCGTTGCCAAAGTGTTGCACCGTGGCGTCACCAAAATCGGCCTCGGCCAACTGGCCGCGCACCACGTCGAGGTCAACCGGCTCTGGGTAAGCGACGTCAATGACATAACCGCCGGTAAAGTCGACCCCAAAGTTGAGGCCGCGTGTTGCCAACGAGGCGACCGAAATTACCAGCAACACCAAAGACAATATCATTGCCGGCTTGCGCAGCGCCATGATGTCCCAGCGTGGTGTTGAAGCTTTTAGCTTTGTATTCATCGTCTCGTCCTCAGATCGCCAGGGTCTTGTGGCGTTTGCCACCATAGACATAGTTAACCAGGGCGCGGGTGCCCATAATCGCCGTGAACATGGAGCTGAGGATGCCAATGGATAAGGTGATGGCAAAGCCTTTGATCGGCCCTGTCCCAAAACTAAATAGGATCAACGCGGCAATCAGCGTGGTGATGTTGGCATCGGCAATGGTACTAACAGCTTTCTCATAGCCGGCGGCGATGCTCGCCTGAACGGAATTGCCGTTGCGCAGCTCCTCTTTGATGCGCTCGAAGATCAGCACGTTGGCGTCCACCGCCATGCCGACCGTCAAGACAATCCCGGCAATACCGGGCAACGTTAAGGTTGCCTGCAGCGACGACAGCACCGCGACAATCAGGACCAGGTTAAACAGCAGTGCCACGTTGGCGATCAGCCCAAACACCCGGTACTTCACCGCCATGAACACCAAGACCAGCAGCATGCCAATAATCACCGACATCATGCCTTTGTCGATATTGTCCTGCCCGAGGCTCGGCCCAACGGTGCGCTCCTCAACAATCTCAACAGGCGCTTTCAGTGCGCCGGCACGCAGCAGCAAGGCCAGGTCACGTGCTTCGGTGCTGTCCAAGCCGGTGGTTTGGAAACGATGACTGAGGACGTCGCGTATGGTTGCGGCATTGATCACCTCTTCCGTGCGGATCTTGACCTTCTGCAGCTCGCCATTGACTTCGCGGGTCTCGACACGATTCTCGATAAACACCACTGCCATCAAGTTGCCGACATTCTCAGATGTCACATCCTGCATGCGTTTGGCGCCCTTGCCGTCTAGGTTCACAAACACCGCCGGCGACCCGGATTGGCTGTCAATGCCCGACGAGGCATCCTTAATCTGGTCGCCGGTGACAATGACTTGCCGCTGCAATAAAATCGGGCTGCCATCGTCTCGCTGCTTGTAGAGTCTTGCCCCCGCTGGCACCCGACCGCTCTCCGCCGCCGCAAACCAATCCGACGCCGTGCCGTAGGTCAAGCGGTATTCCAGCGTCGCCGTCGCACCGAGGATTTCTTTCGCCCGCCCTGTGTCTTGCACACCGGGCAACTGCACCACAATGCGCTCCGGCCCCTGCTGCTGGATAACCGGCTCGGCCACGCCCAGCTCGTTCACGCGATTACGCAACGTGACGATGTTCTGTTGCAGCGCGGACTTACGCTCCGTTTCGCGCGCCTCCTCGCTAATCACGGCATCGACGAAGAAGTACTTGCCCTCTTCTGACGTGCTGTATTCAAGATCGCGGTATTCATTAGAGAGCAACGTCAACGCATCATCGCGGGTCGCCGCGTCAGGGAATCGGGCCTTGATCACATCATCCTTGACTTGCACGCCCTGATAGCGCACGCCTTCGCTGCGCAACAAGGAGCGCCAATCGGGTTGATAACGCTGGAGCGCTTGGCTAACGGCAGACGCCATATCCACCTCCATCAGGAAGTGCACACCGCCGCGCAGATCTAGGCCCAAGTACATCGGCTGCGCAAAGGATCGCAACCATCCAGGCGTCGCCGGCACCAAATTGAGCGCCACCGTGTGGCGATCGCCAAATGCGGCGCTAAGTGCATCATTGGCCTTCAGCTGAGTTTGCGTGTCGGCAAAGCGCACGATGAAGACATTGCCTTCGACATAGCTCTCAAAGCCTTCAATGCCCTTTTCATTGAGGGTGGCACCGACCTCATCGGCGAGCGTTTCACTCAAGGTGCCCGAGCGCGCCGTGAGCTGCACCGCCGGCT
>DOIU01000351.1 GCA_003511825.1 Gammaproteobacteria bacterium
GCCGCTCAGGCATGCCGCCGTAGAGGCGATCCGCCAAGCGTCTACCTGCCGCAATCGCCACGGGGGTTAACTGCGCCTTACCGTTGACGTCGCCAATGGCATAGATGCCCTTCACATTGGTGTCTTCCCACTGATCGGTCGGGATATAGCCGTGCTCGTTAGCAAACACACCCGCGGCATGAAGATTGAGATTGTCCGTCAGCGGTCGTCGCCCGATCGCCCAGATGACCGTGTCGAAACCCGTCAGTAGACGGTCATCGTAGGTCAAGACATCAATACCGCCGTCGGCATTTTTTTCAAGCCCGCGAATCAAGGTCTCGGTCACCAACTCGACACCTTGTCGCGTCATTTCATCCGTCAGAGTATTGAACAGAATCGGATCGAAGCCGCGCAGAAAGTGCTTTTTGCGGATGATTTGTGTCACCTCAGTGCCAAAGGCAGCCAGCATGCCGGCCAGCTCGACGGCAATATACCCAGCGCCAATGACCGCCACTTTTTTCGGCTGCTCCTGCAGTTCAAAGAAGCCGTCAGAGGTGATGCCGAGCTCTGCACCGGGCAGGTCGGGCACAATGGGTTCTCCGCCAGGGGCGATAACGATATTGTCCGCCGTGTACTGGGTGCCACCCACATCCAGTGTATTGGCACTGACAAACCGCGCGGTGCCGCGAATGACATCTACCTTCGGTTCTGACAGATAGCTGTCGTACCAGGTGTTAATACCTTGGATGTATTCCTCACGCTTAGCCACCAACGCCGACCAATCAAATCCCTTTTGCTCGATGGTAAAACCATAGCCGGCCGCGTCGTGCAGCCAATGCGCCATAGAAGCGCCATACCACATCACCTTCTTGGGCACGCAACCGCGATTAACGCAAGTGCCGCCGAGGCGGTCATACTCCACCACAGCGCAGCGCGCCCCGTGTTTTGCTGCGCGATTGACGACAGATAGGCCACCGCTGCCGCCACCAATGGCAATGAGGTCGTAATGCATGGTTGTGAATCTCCAGAGTGAAACTGCATCAAGTAGGTTCAGTGACTGCAAGGCCACGCGAAAAGTTCAGCTATTGTTTGGGCTGGGTGACAAAGTATCAAGTCTGCTGCAAATGCGTCACAACCACAAGTTGGCCAGTGGCGTGTCTCCTGAGGTAAAATCCACAGCGCGCACGACGCACTCACAAACCGCCAACGGAACCCGTCCCTTGAACAGAGTGAATACCGATCCCCAAGGTGCCCCGACATCCAACCACGGGCTTTTCTTTCGGCTGCAGCAATATGCGTTGCTCGTTCGTTTACACAAGCCCATTGGCATTTTGTTGTTGCTGTGGCCGACGCTGTGGGCGCTGTGGATTGCGGCCGACGGTTTTCCGGGGTGGACGCTGTTTTTGGTGTTTTTCACCGGCACGGTACTGATGCGTTCCGCCGGCTGTGCCATGAATGATTACGCCGACCAACACATTGACCGACACGTCTCGCGCACCCGCGAACGGCCGCTCACGAGTGGCCGAATCAGCGCTGCTGAAGCCGTCGGTGTTGCCATTGTGCTCGCCTTCTGTGCGTTTTTATTGCTGTTTCTGACGAATTACACCACACTGCTGATGTCCATCGTGGCACTGGCGCTGGCGACCATCTACCCGTTCAGTAAAAGGTTCACCCACTTGCCCCAGCTGTTCTTGGGCGCGGCGTTCTCTTGGGGCATTCCCATGGCCTATACCGCAACTGAGACCCCACTGGACAAAACCACCTGGCTACTGTTCATCGCCTCTGTGCTCTGGGCACTGGCCTACGATACGATGTATGCCATGGTGGATCGCAAGGATGATCTTAAAATCGGCGTCAAGTCTTCGGCCATTTTGTTCGGTGAGGCAGACGTTCCTATTATTGTCACGACGCAACTGATGATGCTGGCGACCCTTGCCTTGGTTGGCCAACAAGAAGGCCTTAGCCAGTATTACTTTGGTGGCTTGCTGCTTGCATTATGCTTGGCGGTGTATCAGTTTTTCCTCATCCGCAATCGCGCCCCCAGCAAATGCTTTGATGCTTTTCTGAATAACAATTATTTCGGCATGGTTGTCTTCGCCGGTATCTTTTTGCACTATGCCAATGCTGCCTGACACCAGCGACCTGCGCCACACCAATACATTATGTTAGCACTCATCCGCCAGCTCCAACAGCGCTACCGCCACGAGTCACACCACGTGGCCGAGGGCGCGCAAATTCCGCAGCACCTCAAAAAAACCTTATCAGCACTGCGCCTGGCAGAAGCCGCGTTGCTCAAACAACGCCTCAATGAAAACGCCCCCAAGCATCCACGCCAAATTGCCGTCATTGGCCCCACCCAGGCAGGCAAAAGCACGCTCGTTAACCTGTTGGGCGCCGGCCAGAGTGCAGGCGTGAGCGCCTTGGCCGGGTATACCGTGCATGCACACGCCTACACCGTTGAGATTGACCCAGCCGACACCGACTGGGCCGAAACCCTCTTTGAAGGCTTTAGCCGCGTTGAACCCACGGCGTTGGACGCGCACGACTATCAACAATACACAATACAAGCCTGTGATGGATCGCCACTGCATCAGCTCGCCCCCTGCGTGCTCTGGGACACACCCGACTTCGATTCAGTATCAGCCTACGGCTATAGCAGCGCCGTGTTGCGCAGTCTCGCACTCGCCGATGCCCTCATCCTGGCGCTGAGTCGCGAAAAGTACGCAGACAAGTCTGTCTGGGATCTGCTGCAACTGATCCAGCCCTTGCAGAAACCGTTGGTCGTTTGCCTCAACAAACTGGACCCCGGCACCGAAGACGCATTAGCCAATGCCTTTTTAGAGCGCTACGCCCAACTGCCCGAACCCTCCGTCACACCCGAGATCATTGGCATTCCCTACATCAAAGCGCTCAGCGCTGACGGACAGGAACTCCCATCCACGGTCTTGGATGCCCTGACGCACCAATTGCGTGCACTTGTACAAGGCGTGGATCGTCAAGAAACGCACACGGCCTACGCGTTTATTCAAGCCCATTGGCAACCTTGGGTTGGCCCGATTACCGAGCGGCATCGAGCACGCGAACGCTGGAACACCCTCATTGCCGATGCCTTACGTGAGGCAGAAGCCCAATACAAGCGCGACTATCTGAATCATCCCGACCATTACGACTCCTTCAAGCGTGCCTTAGCGCAACTGTTGATCTTGTTGGAGATTCCAGGCGTTGCTCAATCACTGGTCAAGGTCCGTCAGGCGATCACCTGGCCGACGAGAAAGCTGCTCAACTTCGGCCGTCAGTACGTCGGCAAAGGCCCTCAGTCACCCGGCAGCGACGCACAACAGACCGATATCGAACAGGCGGTACTCGCCAATGTGTGCAACCACCTTCTCACCGTACTGATCACGCGCGCTGATGAACACAGCCAATCTGACGCGCCCAGCGCCGGCTGGTGGAGCGCGCTTGCCAACACCTTGATCGAGCGCCGAGACGCTATTGCACAGGGCTTTGCCACACAGGTGGAGGAACACCAGGCCAAATTTGCACAGACCATTGACCAGGCTGCGAACGATCTCTACAAAAATCTCGAACAACAACCCGCAACGCTCAACAGTCTGCGTGCAGCGCGGGTGACCGCCGATGCCGCCGCCGTCGGTCTCGCCTTAAAGACCGGTGGCATCGGCGTGAACGATTTTCTTCTCGCCCCGGCTATGCTGTCCGTCACCTCGCTGCTGACAGAGAGCGCACTCGGGCGCTACATTGATCGCGTGAAAGCGCGGCTGCGCGTCGATCAGCTCGATGCCGTCACAGCACAGCTGTTTCAGGGGTATTTGGCGCAAGCGCTTCACGACATGGCTGAACAGAGCACGCCCGCAGACGCGCCATCGATCAACGAGCAATCACTGACCGAGGCCGAGAAGGAATTGGAGAGACACCGTGCTGAATGACATCCTACCGCAATTGCAGAGCCATGTGCGCGACTGGGCTGAGCAGCTCCGCCGCGAGCGCTGGATTAGCCAGCGGGATCTGGATGCATTGCTGGAGTTTGAGACACGCACACCCACGGATTTTTTTAACCAAGAAGAACGCCCCCTGGTGGTTGCCTTCTTTGGCGGCACGGGCGTCGGCAAGAGTTCATTACTCAATCGTCTGGCAGGCGAAAGCATTGCCCGTACCGGTGTCGAGAGACCCACATCGCGCGAAGTCACGCTCTATCTGCACCAGTCAGCATCACTGAACAAACTCCCCAAAACCTTCCCCACGGATGACGTACGCGTCTCAGTCCATCGCAAAGACAGCAATCGCGACGTACTGTGGATTGATATGCCCGACTTTGACAGTGCCGAGCAAGCCAACAAAGACATGGTGCTCGCTTGGTTGCCGTACATTGATGTGCTGATCTATGTCGTCAACCCTGAACGCTACAAAGATGACAAAGGTTGGCGCTTGCTGCTAGAACACGGCCGCCAACACGCGTGGTTGTTTGCCATCAATCACTGGGATCGTGGCGACGACGCCCAACGCGATGACTTTCAGCGACTGCTGGCAGAGGCTGGGCTGGATGATCCGATGATATTTTGCACCGACAGCAAACCTGGCCAACCGTCGCCCGATGACGACTTTGCTGCGCTGGAATCGACCATCCAGAACCTGGCGGATGACAACATTATTCGCATTCTCGAAGAACGCGGCATCAATCTGCGCATCCAGTCGCTGCGCAGCGATACCGAACGCTTGTCAGAGAAGATCGGCACAGCCGACGGCATTGATAAACTGATGCACGACTGGCACCACATCTGGACTGACACCGCCAAGGACATCACACTGGCACAACAGTGGCCGATTGCCCGTCTGTCTGAAAACTTCGCCAGCACACCCAGCACCCGCTGGCTGAGCTCCGTCACACGCGTTGTGAAAGGTAAAGAGCCACCACCGCCTTCATCGTCCGAAACACCCATAATACAAGCTGATGACATCTGGGACGCACAAGTCAAAAGCCTGGCGGACAACGCCTTGGCCAAGCTGCATCATCGCGCTCGCGTGCGCGGCTTAGCCAGCGGCCCGATTAAAAAAGGCGCTCTCAAGCTACGCGACGAACCTGCTGCCCTGTTTGAAAAACACCTGCGCACTAGCCTGAGCCAGGCATTGCAAGCCCCCGGCTCGCACCTGCATCGCTTGGCGCACACCCTACTCGGCTACGCCACGACCGCTTTACCCATTGCCGCCATGTGCTGGGTGGCGTACCGCCTGATCGCCGGTTTTTATCTCGGCAACAGCCAGGGGCAGTCTTACTTGGGATTTGATTTCGCCATCCACAGTTTGCTGCTCGTGGGTTTGGCATGGTTATTACCCGCGTTTATTCATCACAAGACCAAGCCATCACTGCGCGATGCCGCACAAGCAGGGATGCGATCGGCCAGCCGTAAAACACTGAGTGCCTTTAACGACGAGGTCCTCGCCTTCCTGGAGCAACTCAAGCGCAAGCAGCAGCAAGCGATTGTCAGCGGATCACAGTTGTTCAGTGAAAATCTGTTGCAGGGGACGGTGCCCAACCGCAATCGCGAGAAAATCCTTAACCGTCTGTTGATGGACGACTCGCGAGTCACTCACTAATAACAGCGCGTTAGCTCGCCCGCGCGCAAACCCAGGCATCCACGCGCGATACACCTGCGCGTCGCAGGCAACGCGCAAGCTCTCGCAAGGTACTCCCCGTCGTCAGCACGTCGTCGACAATGGCGACATGTGCCGGCAACCGGCGCGAGGTGACTGCAAACGCACCGCGAATGTTCTGCAAGCGCTGCAATCGCGACAACCCCGTTTGCGCTTGCGTGTTGACCGTACGACGCACCACATGATTGAGCACCGGCAACCCCAAGCGCTGGCCACAATAGTGTGCAATCAAAGCGGATTGGTTAAACCCGCGAGCGACCAAACGGGTGCGATGCAACGGCACGGGTACCAGCGCCTCGGGCCATGTCTCAGACGCCACCGATAAACGCGTCTGCGCCAATAAATCACCCAGTAATCGCGCATACTTCTGTTCACCCTGAAATTTCAGTGACGTCACGAAATAAGGCATCGGATAACGATATAAAAACGGCGCATGCACCTCGGTCACGACCGGCCGGCTGATTTGGCACCGCCCGCAGAGTCGGCGTTTAATGCCGGCAACACGCGGCAAAGGCAAACCGCACTGAACACACGCACACACATTGTCAGGCAAGGTATCGCGACAAATGCCGCATAAATCCAAGCCGTCTTGCCCACGACTGTCACACAAACAGCAATAGCTTGGAAAACAGGCACGGATACGGTTGATGGCATCCATGCACAGATCCTTTTTCACCGTTTTATAAACAAATGATAATAAACTTCCATGTTCAAACACTGATAATTACTCTATATAGAGAGGTTGGAAACGCGGCGTGCCATCGGTATCAGCGGTATCAGGGGCACGCAACTTGCTCAGCGATGACTATCAGGTGCGCGCAAAAACACCGACTATCGGTCACATGAAACACCTGACAATACAGCGCTAACACACACGAGAAATACATTCGGGGTTTTAAACATGCTAAAGCGTCTTTTAACCGTAGCCTTGTCCTCAGCCTTTGCCAGCGGCTGCGGAACCATGGCCAAAGAGGCCACCCGCGTGGTACCCGGCGACGTAGAGGCCAATAGCGGTCACCTTCGTGACTCCAATGGCAATGTGGTGCTCTCGGGTACCGGCCAATGCGTTTATAATGGCAGTTGGTCAGAAGCCGACGCCATTAACGTCTGTGAAGGCATTGACGAAACGATTGCCGAAGCGACACCGCCCGCACCCGTCGTTGCGCCCATCGTCAACAAGCTGCCAGAAACCACTGCCGCAGAAGTTGAGCCAGCGCCCGTCATCGAAACCGTGGTGCTCAAAAGCCGCGCCTTGTTCAGCACAGATGCGGATAGCTTGTCTGTCAAAGGCGACAAAGCGATGCAACGCCTGATCGCAAAACTCGGCGACTTTTCAAAAATTGAAAAAGTCGAAATCGTCGGATACACCGATGCCAAAGGCAGCGAAACCTATAACCTGGGGCTGTCCAAGCGACGCGCAGATGCGATTAAATCGTACCTGGTCGGCTCTTACAATGACGCCGAAATTACAACCATGGGTATGGGCGAAGCAGACCCAAGCGCCTCAAACGACACCGCAGAAGGTTGTAAGC
>DOIU01000200.1 GCA_003511825.1 Gammaproteobacteria bacterium
CGAGCTGGGTCGATCCGTCTTTCAGGCTTTGGAGGATTTGTTTCATACTGGTTTTTCTTGTACTAGAAGCGTGATCTTGCCTGAACGCGTGCGCACCGGTTCAGCCAGAACGTGGATACTGACGCCCATTTCGACCGCACTGAAGTCGAATCCGTCCTTGATATCCTTCACCGCCATGTCTGGCTTGCGCGGAACGACGAGCACATCAATCTCGCCTGCGCGAGATTGGTAGACCTGCACGTGCCGCAGCTTCTCGAAAGCCGGGTGATGTCGACCGAAAATCAGCGCCGTGAGCCCGATGCTGCTGCCACGCCGATCCGTGACGAACTCTCCCACGCGCCCGTCCGTGATGGAAAAACGGCGTAGAATATGCCCCCTGGTTTTGCCTTCAATTCCATCGCCCGTATCATAGCGTATGAACGGGCTTGCCGTGTTCCAGAACGATGTGCCGACGAGATGCGTCTGACCACCATCGACGTCCACAGCCTCCGCGTAGCCGTAAGTCGGCATCGGCTTGTATATGTTTTCACCCTTTTCAGGCGCAAGAATGCACATTTCGCTATGGCCATACCAAGGGATAATCGCCGCCCCGGTCGTGCGTTCGATAGTGCTGCGATAAGTTGGTGCCGGAAATTCCGACCCGAGCAGCACACCGCGAAGGGATGAGCGAAACCTGACGAATACATCCAACCTGTTCGCATGCAACCAGCCGCACCAGTCCGCGACGACGCTCGGATAGCCATGCAGCCACTTCACATTGTCAAGATCGGCGAGACCGGCCAGCGCATCGGCCACGGCCTCGCGCGGCGCATAGGTATTGAGGATGTACTCGTTGTGCACCGGGTTGTAGCGTAGCGGGATGTCCTTGAGATTGTGGCCGCGCAGAGTGAGCTTGAGATGCCTGTAGTCATACCCGTGCGCTATCCAGATCGTATGCATATGCGCCCACTCACGTGCGAAGGCCTGTCTATCCACATAAAACTCCAGCGGCTCGCCGTGTGTACCGCCGGTATTGAGCTTCAGCCTACCCAGCGCCGGAGAACTGCGCTCATCGATGCCGAACTCCATCAGGTCGGCCTTGGTCACGACCGGTACGTCCTGGAAATGCGCGATGGTTTTCAGAGTTGACGGGCAATACCGCTTTCGGTCGTAGAATGCGCGGTAGAACCGATGCTTGCCATATGCGCGCTCGACCGCATGGCGCATATGCTCGAGGGTCCACGCCGTGCGCGCCTTTTCTTCCATTGCCTCGACTTTTGCAATCAGCTCTCGCGCCTGTCCGTAGGCTGGTCCCAGACGCAGACCGAACGGTACGCGCGCCACCATCCGCGCCACCGGGCCCGGCAGGGTTTCGGCATAGGTCTTGGCGATCTTGCGCAAGTTCACAGGCGGTTCTCCTACAGGCCCATCAGCCGACGTAAGCCGGAGCGCTCCAGCGCCACGAGGCCCTTGTGGCGTAGCAAGACATATCGATCACGCATCCGGTTTCCCATGACGTTTTGATAATTGTCGTATATGGGGAGCAGTTTTCGTTTCACCCGATTGGCGCGGAACCACACCTTGTATTCGTCATGCCCAAGCCCCGCGAATCCACTGCGCTTCTTCAGTTCTAGGCTGTCGGTCAAGGGCTCGCTGGCCATATGCGAAAGGCTGTGATCGGCCGGCGAATAACGAAACCAGTGCGCCATGGCCGGCGCGTCAGGGCGCCATTCAATCGCAAGCTCCAGGCAGGCATCGCCGGCAAAGCGCAACTCGCCGTCGAAGAACGCCCCCTGTGGCAGCCAGAAATTGCCGATTGAATAGGCAATGAGCTTACCCCGGTGAAATTCGATACCCCCCACTCTGTGCGGATGATGACCGATCACCGCATCCGCCCCGGCCTCAATCGCGGCGAACGCCAGTTGGCGGTGCGCCGGTTGCGGATAGACCTCCATCTCATAGTTCCAATGCGGCAATATGGCAATGACCGCCTCAGACTCACGGGAGCGCAGGGCTCTTATGGAATCCAGCATCGGCCCAGGTTTCAACGAGTTTACACCTGGTTTACGCGTTGTAGCCGCTTCGCACTCAATGGTCTCCCAACCGAAGGCCAGAAAAAAAATGCGCCGGCCATTTTCTTCGATCTCAACAGATTGCGCCGCCTCTTCGCTGTCCATCCCGGCACCGACTGTCACAAATCCCTGCTCCTTGAGGTTTTGCAGTGCGTCTTCAAACTGATCCGGCCAGTCCATGGCGTGGTTATTGGCCAGCGACAGCACCTGGACATTGTATTTTTTGAGGGCATCTAATATCGAAGGCTTGTTAAAAAGACGCCGATGGCCCATCGGGGCAGCATTGCCAACGAGCGTCCCTTCAAGATTGACGACAACAGGCTGGTTTTCCCACGGAGGTTTGCCATCGGCCCAGTGTGGCGTGTCGTCCCAAGGATGAGCTATATCACCAAGGAAAATCATAACTCGCAGCTCCTGTAGGGTTCTACTCGGGTTGAATGGCTTTGGGATGCGGAGCACCCAGAGCCTTTTTACCTTCGAGCGGCAATCGGGTCAAGTCCTTAAGTTGCTGTAAATTTGGGCCGCGGATTCAACTTGCCAGTGCAACACTTGATATGCCCCACAAAATATCAAAATTCAAACAGCCGACGATTTGCCATTAAATCCGCTGTCACATCGGCAATCTGCGCTGCCCGCTCTGCCACTCTCTGCTTCATAGCCTTGGTTTTCTCAGGGCTATGACCAGCTATCTCTTCGATATATCGCACGAATGCCTCCTTTTGTCCGAGTGGAAGATCACACCCCAGACCGGTCGCGTCCAACCCGCGCCACGGCGTCTGATCGGACAGAAGCACCGGCAATCCGGCCTGAAAGGCTTCGGCGATGACATGGCCGTAATTCTCGCCAAGGGTGGGCAGGAAGAACAGGTCATGCGCGCGTAGAGTCGGGATCACCTG
>DOIU01000370.1 GCA_003511825.1 Gammaproteobacteria bacterium
AAGCTGATTTCAGCGAAATTGCCGTCAACGGGTGTGTCTTGAACAGGTGATTACCATCTTTTGGAGGATACCCGATGAAAGCTCAAGCTGCTGTTGCCTGGGAACCCGGCAAACCCCTCGCTATTGAAACTGTTGATGTCGAAGGGCCGAAAGCCGGCGAAGTCTTGCTAAAAGTTGTCGCCTCTGGCGTCTGTCACACAGATGCCTTCACCCTCTCAGGCGACGACCCTGAAGGCGCTTTTCCCTGCATTCTCGGTCACGAAGGCGGCTGCGAAGTTGTCGAATGCGGGCCAGGCGTGACGTCACTCGCCCCCGGAGATCATGTGATTCCGCTGTACATCCCCGAGTGCGGCGAATGCGATTACTGCCATTCTCCCAAGACCAATCTGTGCCAATCCATCGCCGAGACCGTCTGGACCGGCTTTATGCCCGATAAAACCCGACGCTTTTCCGTGGGCGGCAAACCGATTTATCATTACATGGGGTGCTCTACCTTTGCTGAGTACACAGTCGTGCCGGAAATCGCACTCGCTAAAATCAATAAAGCCGCCCCCCTGGACAAGGTGTGCCTGCTCGGGTGTGGTATCACGACAGGGATAGGCGCCGTATTGAATACGGCACAAGTCGAGCCTGGCTCCACAGTTGCCATATTTGGTCTTGGCGGTATCGGCTTGTCGGCTGTTCAGGGGGCTGTGATGGCAAAAGCCGAACGCATTATCTGCGTTGACATCAACTCGGACAAGTTCGACTTCGCGAAAGCGCTCGGCGCAACGGATTTCGTCAACCCCAAAGAGTTGAGCGGAACAGTCAGCGAAGCCATCATCGAGATGACCAACGGCGGCGTGGATTACTCCTTTGAGTGCATTGGTAATGTGAATGTGATGCGCGACGCGCTGGAGTGTTGCCATATGGGTTGGGGTGTCTCCACCATCATCGGCGTCGCCGGCGCCGGTCAGGAAATCTCCACCCGGCCTTTTCAGTTGGTCACGGGCCGAACATGGAAAGGCACCGCTTTTGGCGGCGTAAAAGGGCGCAGCCAATTGCCCGGTTACGTTGAGCAATACCTGGACGGCACCATCGAGCTGGACAGCATGGTGACACACACCATGGGCCTGGAAGACATCAACACCGCTTTCGACCTGATGCACAAAGGCGAGAGTATTCGGTCCGTGATTGTATTTTGAGTGATATACCATGAAGCAGATTGAATCCATCAAGGAATTTGGCGGCTGGTTAAATCGCTATACGCATGCCTCAACGTGCTGCGGTTGTGAGATGACCTTCTCCGTGTACCTGCCACCGGCGGCCAACAAAGCGCCCGTGCCTGCCGTGTACTTTTTATCAGGATTGACGTGCACGGATGATAATGTGCGCGTTAAGGCCGGTGCTCAAAGGTATGCAGCAGAACTCGGTGTCGCCCTGATCATGCCGGACACCAGTCCGCGTGGCGAGGATGTCAAAGACGTAGAAGACCGCTACGATTTGGGAAAAGGCGCGGGCTTTTACGTCAACGCCACAGAAACTGGGTGGGCGGATCACTACCAGATGTACGATTACGTCACACAGGAACTGCCGACACTCATTGAAGCAGAACTGCCTGTGCAAGCGGGTAATCGCGCGATTACCGGCCACTCCATGGGTGGCCATGGCGCTTTGATTTGTGCGCTGAAAAATCCCGGCCACTACCGATCAGTATCGGCCTTCGCCCCCATAGCCCACCCCGTTTTGTGCCCCTGGGGTGAAGGCTGCTTCTCGGCCTATCTCGGCTCAAACCGCGAACTCTGGAAAGCCTGGGATGCCACCGAGCTGATCCTGGCCGGTGCAGACGCAGGGCCAATGCTCATTGACCAAGGCGGCGCGGACGAATTTTTGGCTGAACAACTGTACCCCGAAGACCTACGCCGAGCCTGCGAGGAGCAAGGCGTTAGACTGACACTGCGTATGCAAGAAGGCTACGATCACAGCTACCATTTCATCGCGACATTCATTGGAGAACACTTGGCATTTCATGCCAATGCGATGAACGCTTAAGTCGGCGAATATGTTGAGAATCGTCAATGCCTCGCGCTGCGGCACGGGCGTAAAATTGCCTTAAATCATCACTTATTGTGAGGTTAAGGCAATGGAACTCTGGATGAATTTGTTGTTCGGCAACTGGATAGGCTTACTGTCTATGTTCACGATCGCCCTTTCGCTTATCATCCCCCTCTACATGTGGGTCATGTTTATCAAGCGATCGAACGCTGACGCCAATAAGCACTAGCACTCTGACCACCGAGTTATTGAGGAAGCAGAGTACTAGCTTGGCCTGCATTGCTAACGTGATAAGTCGGCCACAATAATACAGCTTCTGCAACGCTGAATCATTGACACCGGTGTGCGATGTCTGTGGTCGACTCACTCGAAAAGTAATGGTACCGTTGAGGTACACCCTTTCGGAGGTTTGGCGTGCCACAGGAACGCTCTGATCGCGTCGCCGCTTTACACCGTCTATTCCCCGACGTAGACGCCGATATCTTTGCGCGGCTGCAAAATGACAGCAACCACGTCAAGTTGCCCAAAGGCTATACGGTGTTCAGCCCCGGCGACGCCTGCTCCAGCTTTTTGGTGGTCTTGCTCGGGTCCGTTAAAGTGGTCCAGTACTCGGCATCCGGTCGCGAGATCGTGTTGTATCGCATTGGCCCAGGCGAGTCTTGTCTGTTAACCACGTCTTGCCTGATCGCCAACACGGACTACACCGTCAGTGCGATCACGGAATCAGACGCCGAAGCGATCGCCCTGCCCGCCCGAGCCTTTCATGCCGCCATGGATGCTTCTGCGGCCATGCGTCAGTTTGTGTTTCGTAACTACAGTCGTCGCATGGCTGACTTCATCACCCTGATTCGAGAGCTTGCGTTTGATACGCTGGACAGGCGGCTGAGCCAACGACTGCTGGAACAAGCCGATGCCCGCGATGTGCTGCACACAACGCATCAAGCGCTCGCCGCCGAACTCGGCAGCACACGCGAAGTGGTCAGTCGGCGCTTGAAGGAATTTGAGCAGGCAGGCTGGATTCGCTTGCGTCGCGGCAAAATTGAGCTGAATGACAAACTCGCACTGGCACGCAATCTCGGCCGTGCGGGCGACGCCTGATCGTGTGGCGGTCATGCCAACACATTGCTTGTGTAACCCCAGTTACAGACGCCGCGCCACAATCGGCGCACAATCACATCTGGTCATTACACACGCAAAGGAGATTGGCTATGTTTAAGAACAACGTCGGCGGTATTGATAAAACACTGCGTATTGTAGCGGGTGTGGTATTGCTTGCTCTGGTCTTCGTCGGGCCGCAAACACCCTGGGGATGGATCGGGATTGTGCCCTTGGTCACCGGCTTGCTGGGCACATGCCCGCTGTATTCGATGATCGGGCTGAGCACCTGCCCGGCAAACAAGCAGGCGAGCTGAACCACTCCCCTGCACTCGCGCTGTCTGGCGATTTACACCGCCAGAGACAGCTCAAGCTGTGCGCTGCTGGCGAACACAGACTGTGCCTCGCCGGCATGCAAGCGTGCCAAATCGTCGACGCAGGCCTGCATCAGGTCTGTGTCGATGGTCGCGTACTCCCGACCCACACCAATATCGTCTAACAGTGTGATACACAGCTCGCCGCCCAAATGCGCGCGGAATTCCTCCAAAGCGCCCGCCACATCCATGGCCGCCATTTCGTAGTGGTACACCGCAAAACCCATGTCTGTCAGCGTCGCATAGATCGCCGCGATGTCGTTGTCACTCAGCTGCCCCAGACGCCAGGAGTACAGGCTATCAAGCATCACCCCGATCGCCACCGCCTCACCATGGCGAACAGCGGCATGCGTCAGTTCTTCGAGCTTGTGCGCGGCCCAATGTCCAAAATCCAGTGGTCGCGCAGAACCTTGCTCAAACGGATCGCCGTTATTGGCGATATGCGCAAGATGCAATTCGGCGCAGCGCTGAATCATATGTTGCATCGCAATCGGCTGAAACTGCCCGAGCGCGTGTCGGGAACGGTACAAGTACTGAAAAAACTCAGCGTCTTTGACCAAGGCGACCTTGACTGCCTCGGAAATGCCAGCGCGCTGGTCCCTCGGATCGAGGGTGCTTAACAACTGCACATCATTAATCACCGCATAAGGCGGCGCGAACGTGCCAACGAAGTTCTTTCGCTGGCCGTGATTGATGGCGTTTTTGACCCCAACGCCGGCATCATTTTGTGCCAGCACGGTGCTGGGCATACGAATCAATTTCACGCCCCGATGGGCCGTTGCCGCCGCAAAGCCCATCGCGTCGAGCACGGCACCACCGCCAATGACCAACACAAAGGAGTGTCTGCAAATGGCTTCTTCAGCGACTTTGTCGTAAAACTGCTGCACCTCTAGCGGCGCGAGTTTACACACTTCGCCACCTTTGACGATCAGCGGCTCACCACTTAATGCAATCGCATCAGCGTGATGCTCGCAATAGGCCTGAATCTGATCTCCCAGCCTTGGGTGATGCTCCGCCACCCCGCTATCCAATACAATCATCAACCGATGAGGGCATTCACCCGCGCGGGATAATACATCTCGCAGCAGCGGATTGTCAGGAGTGAATACGCCGTCGGCAAAATACACCGAGTAATCGTACGTCACGGCAAACGACTGCCGCAGCTCTTTTAGTTGCATAACACATCATCCACATCAGCATCATCGAAGTCATCCTCATACTCGATGAGCGGAAATTTCAGCATATCGTGAATAATCAAAATCCCTGTCCAGAGCAGGCAAACCACCATGCCCCACAGTTCACGTACGCGCTCTTGCTCCTCGCCACTCATGCCAACGGATGCGAAGGCTTCGAGCGACGTGTACGCAAAGCTGGGGGAATAGAACACCACAGCCGCCGCGTACAAACCAAAAGCCACCCACAGCATGGGTCGCAATGGCAAATTCATAAAGGCGCCGACACTGGTGATCACTGAAACACCGTACATGGCAGTCCAGAACAGCATGTCAGCATCGTTGAGTTGCACAACAATGGCATAGGTCAGCAAGGCAACCATGACAGCAATGATGAGCTTAAACACCATTGTATTTATCCTCGTCGTTAGTCCGTAAAATAGCGCAGCAAAAAATCATGAACATCCGCCAGACCATCAATGTCACGCGATGCCTCAGCCAGCGTGCTCAGCAACACTGGCTTTTCGTCATCGTCTGCTGACAAGCGCCCGTGGCTTCCTTTCACTTGGCTGGCGTGTATCGGAATGACGTCCATGAGCATACGCAAACCAAGCTTTTTCTGTGCCAAGCGCCGCAAGACGCGGAGCTTTGGCCATCGCAAGGCGGGATCAATAAACAATTCTGCCGGGTCATAGCCCGGTTTGCGGTGGATGTCGACCGTGGGGGCAAAATCCGGCGCCTTTCGATCATCCAGCCAGTAGTAGTAAGAGAACCAGCGTCTGGGCTCAGCAACCGCGATCAAATCGCCACTGCGCGGATGTGCCAAGCCCTGTACACGCATGTCTTCGCGATCCAATACGCGCTCTACCCCCGGCGTGCTCTCAATCAACTCCTTAACCGCCCCACAGTCGGATGGCTGTTTCACGTAGATATGCGCCACTTGGTGGTCCGCAACGGCAAAGGCTGAACTTGCACCCGGATCAAGCAGCTCGGTACCCAGGGACTCTCTCACCGCGACATACCCTTGCTGACGCAAGATACGATTCAACGCCACATCTTGGTCTACGGGATAAATCCCGTATTCAGACACCACCATAACGTTCGCGCCAAGCTCGATCACCCGATCAATCAGCTCACCGGCCACGGTGTCGATATCTCTCAGGTCTTGGGCAATCGCGGGATCTTCTGGACCCAGCCGCTGCAAGTTATAATCGAGGTGTGGCAAGTACACGAGTTGTAAATCTGGGCGGTGCCACTCAAACTCCAGTGCCGCAGCACGCGCGATCCAGCGGCTCGAACGGATGTCCGCCGTTGGCCCCCAAAAATTAAAAAACGGGAATGGCCCGAGCGCCTGCTCCAAACGTGCGTGCAAATCGGGTGGATTGGAATACAAGCCGACAATCTTGCGACCGTCTGCCGGGTAGTGCGGACGAGGTGTGACAGAGTGGTCCGCATCGGAGTACATATTGTACCACCAGAACATATTGGACAGCACAAAGTCGGGTCGTTGCTCGCGTACCCGATGCCACAACCTTGGCGCCGTGACCAAATGATTCGACTGCTGCCAAAACTTCACTTCTGCCTGGTCGCGCCAATACCAACCGTTGCTCACAATACCGTGGGCCTCTGGCAGTTCGCCCGTCAGCATGGTTGTCTGCGCCGTGGTTGTTACAGCCGGAAACACGCCTTGAAGCGGTTTGGCGCTTGGCGTGTTGAATAGGCGATTTAAGTGCGGTGTGTGCTCGCCCAACAGGGCGCGCGTCAAACCCACAATATTAATCAGAACGATGGGCGGAGTCTGTTTTACCGACATGATAATCCGTGGCTAACAAGCCGTACTGGGCGAGTTTGTCGCGAATAAATTGCAACTCTGTATCAATAACGCTGACCAAGGAGGCATCGTCTGTCGGACGCAAAGCCTCAGGCAAGACTTGCCAGGTATAGGTTTCCACTTCCATATGCGGACGCACCGAGGGATGCGCCGCCAGAAACGCAAATACATCATCCAGCGCAAACTGCGTGGTTTGCAGACCCGTCTCGTTGATCTGCGCCAATTGCACGGGGACATGGTAGTGTATTCGCCACTCTTGCCCCATCGCTTCTGGCATTTCAGACAGAGCCTGCGGTAAATCCGTAAAGCGACGGATAGTCCCGTCAGTGGACCGCACAGCAGTTTGGTGCAAATAGCTGGGTTCAGCAAAATCCCGCAATTGCGCTTTTAATGAGCCTGCATCCACATCGCGAATCATCAAGGCGCTTGATAATTGCATTTTACCAATGGTGATGCCCGCGCGATAAATACGCATCAGCGCATCCGCAGCATCTTCAAACATGACCGCCTGGTGGCAGACATCGAAGCACACCCCAAGATAACGCAACAGCGTCGCTTCATCAATTCCGTGCTGGCCACTCGCCGCACTGAGGTCACGCTTAAACAGTGTGATGATTTCCGGTGTAAACTCCAGTACGCAAGCAGGCTCCATCTCCAGGCACACGAGGATATGTTTGCCGGTCGCGGCCTCCAGTGCCTCCAGGCGCTTGACCAAACGCATAAGATGGGTGATGGCGGCCCGGTGTTTAGCGGGCGTCCAATCGCCTTTAAACCCCAGCGGCAATGTTGAGATGGTGCCCTCGCAGCGTCCTTCGGGGAGACAGTCCGCCAGAATCGTCGCCAGAGAGACGGTATAGTCCAGTCGTTTTGGGTCAGACCAATCGGGCCGATACACGGCTTCTTTGATGACTTCGCGATGGAAGCCACCAAATGGGAAACCATTGAGGGTGTAGAGTTGCAGTTGATTATCAACCAGACATTGCTTCAGCCGCTGCCGCTGCCCATCGGCTTGCAGCGATTGGCTGGCTTCGTGGCTGATCCAAAGGCCGGCACTCAGTGACGCCGTTTGCGCCAAGTTTTTTACCGGTCCAACATATCGATCAAGATTTGCAGCAATGTCCCCAGCGGATTCACCGGGGTGCACATTGGTGCAATACGCGAGTTCGTCTGCCTTCCAAGCCACGACAGCTTATCCAGCTTGGACGATAGGTGTTTGACCACGTAACGCGGAGTTCTCTTCCCAGGTGCGCGTTTGATCGACGATCGGTCGCGTGACATCTTCCAGCGAAATCTTACCGCTTTGCTCATAGAAGCGAATCGGGTTCGCAAACAGCACGTCGTAAATCACGTCTTCGCTGAAACCAGCAGCGCGCATAGCTTCGCCCGTCTTAGGGACTTTGAGCGGATCACTGACACCCCAGTCCGCTGCGCTGTTGACCACCATCTTTTCAGTGCCGTATTGTTGCAACAGCGACACCATACGTTCCTCTGACATCTTGGTATTCGGGTAGACAGAGTGCCCACGCCAGCAACCCGAGTCGAGAATCAGCGGCAAGGTTTGTTCGTTGAGGTGGTCGATCATGACCAGTTCTTCGTCAATGCCTGTTTCACGCACCAGATCAAGCGTACGACGCGTACCGCTGATTTTGTCACGATGCGGCGTGTGGACGAGTACAGGCAGATTGTGATCCATCGCGAGCTGAATCTGCTCGGCAAAGAACCGCTCTTCAGTGGGTGTGATATCGTCGTAGCCAATCTCACCAATGCCGAGCACGTTTTCTTTTTCGCAGTAACGTGGCAGGATTTTCATCACAGCTTCTGCCAAGGGGACATTATTGGATTCTTTCGGGTTCATCCCCATGACGCAATAGTGGCGGATGCCAAACTGCTCGGCACGAAAATGCTCCCATCCCACCAGCAAATCAAAATAGTCCACAAAGCTACCGACAGAGGTTCGCGGCTGCCCTTGCCAAAAAGCGGGCTCGATCACCCCAACGATACCGGCGTCTGCCATGTTTTGGTAATCATCCGTCGTGCGGGAGAACATATGGATGTGCGGATCGAAATACTGCATGCTGTGTTACCTGCGACTCGTGAATTTGATACCGAGTTAGTGCATATCCTGTACCAATGCGCGAATCGTTGGATGCGTTTCAGTGTCAGGCCGCTGTCGCAAGGCTTTTTCGAGCGCAATGGGCAAGGGTTCTCCCGCCTCCCAGCCGCTCACCAGCGCGCGTGCCGAGTAGTAGCGTTGATCATCGCTATCGCTGTTCAGCGCCAGTAGCCAGGCAGCTTGTGTGGGTTGGGAAACGTTCGACGCTTTGAGCAACAACCACAACGAAGGCGGAATTTCCCGATCCGCTAAGCGGCGCTCATGCAGGTAATCCTCTGCCATACGTTGCAGTTCAGCATTGTTTCGTGCCTGAATATCCACAATGTGGTCAATAGAGACGCCTAAGAACAGCGCTTTGAGCACGAGCTGGTTAAACTGTGTCTCGGGCAAGTGCCGGGTCGGGAATGGGTTCGCCGTGGCCAGGGCACAGAACACATTAAGATCGTTGGTTCGCTGTACCTCGGCGGTGAATGCCACCAAACGCGGATCTTCAAGCAACCAATACAAGCCGATGAGCACGGCCCGCTTCTCACTGTTATCCGCAAAACGGAAAACCGCCGCCAACGTCAGATATTTGTCGTGCGGGCTAGCCAGCAGCGCTGTCGCCAGCAACACCCAACGCCCGAGATCCGCTTTGCTCCAATGTGACAGTGTCCACTCGCCCGCAGTGAAACCTGACTCGGAAGCGTAGACAGGCAGTGTGACGGAGACGCGCTGCTCACCGAGACAACGTTTTGCTCGCGCCATAAAGCACATAAGGCGCTGCGCCAAGGCTTCTGTATCCGCCGTGTCTGTGCGCACCGCCGCCATCGCCTCTACCAACCAGGCGTGCTGCGCTTCAGCCAAGGACGCCTGTAAGGCAAACAGGCATGTTGATAAGTGCGACTTGAGTGCAAACTCATCACCCGACGTTACATGTGCTTCAGCTGACATACAGCCACCTCCCGATCCATTTGCCCAGGAGTAATGCAAACACTATGCAAACCGCCCAGACAAAATGACCAAAAACCGCGAGCAGCAGCGCATCCAAAAGCATCACGCCCATCACCAGCCTACCCACGGCTTGTTGGACGTTATCCTTAGAGAAGTCGTGCAATACAGGCTGTAGTACCTGCACCACGTAGCCGCACACAATTAACACCCACATGAGGGACAACACATTCGCGGTTTGCCAAATGGAGATCACCAGGAGAGCGACCATCGATGCAGCAATACAGGCGAGCGCTTGATACAGCAGCCGTTTGGATGCCTGTCCGGTCTCAGCGTCGGATAGCAGCGTCAACCCTGTCACGTACAAAAACAAAGGTAGCGGCAATACCAAGGTGGTCAGAGAAAATGGCACAACGCTTAAACCCAGGCACCAATTGGCATAGCGACACGCCCCCATGGTGAGAGACGCGGGGAATTGCGGCAGTTTTTTGCAATCATAAGCCACAATCAAGGCCGCGAGGACAACAGCCACCAGCAACGACCTCATGCCCAAGGTGGCACTCATGATCAAACCGGCGCACATCAACCCTGCCCCCAACCACCACGCGATCCTTAGCGGTACTCGACCCGATGGCAACGGTCTGTTCGGACGCTCGCGCGCATCTTCAGCGTAGTCAAAGCAATCATTGAGCACCATGCCCGAAAAATACAGGCAAACACTGGCGAGGATCGTCACCAGCAGCACGCCCCACTGAACGTGAGCGCCCGTGACGAGCACATGTGCGGCGATAATGTTTGAGAACGCGCTGAACCCAGCGGGCAAGCGCAGCAGTTGTAGTAAGGGTTTCATGGCCGTACCCCGGTGTTTAAGCGTATCGGCCCAGCGTAATTCGTGCCAGGCTCCGATGCCAGCGGTAAGTTGGCTTGAGGTGTGTTTGTGGGGCGACACTCACCCACACGAAGATGCAAACTGAGAAGGTGCCACGGATGGCTGAGGATCAGGCGCCGCGACTCACGCAGCGCCCTGGAGAGTCATCAATCGAAGGGGTGATACTTGAAGATATTTTGCGAACGATCAGGTCCGGTGGAGATGATGTGCACCGGCACGCCAATCAGTTCCTCGATGCGCTGGATATAAGCCACCGCTGCCGGAGGCAGATCTTCATGACGGGTCAGGCCCACTGTAGAATCCTGCCAGCCATCGAGCTGCTCGTAGACAGGCTCACAATCGGCAATGGCTTCTGCACCGCAAGGCAGATCATCAATCGTCTGTCCCTGATAGTTATACGCTGTGCAGATGTTGACCTTGTCGAGCCCATCCATCACGTCGAGCTTGGTCAGGCAAATACCCGACACCGAATTGAGGATGACGGCGCGGCGCACGGCCACCGCATCAAACCAACCGCAGCGTCGCGCACGACCCGTCGTGGCACCAAACTCCTGCCCCTTTTTCGCCAGAAACTCACCGGTTTCATCGAACAACTCGGTTGGGAACGGCCCCGCGCCAACTCGCGTGGTGTAGGCTTTGGTAATCCCAAGCACATATTCAATCACAGCCGGACCACACCCCGAACCGGTGCATGCTCCGCCGGCGACCGTATTGGACGACGTGACAAAGGGATAGGTGCCGTGGTCTATATCCAGCAAAGTACCCTGGGCGCCCTCAAAGAGGATTTTCTGGCCTTCTTGGCGCAAGCGATGGATCATCGCAGGCACATCGGCGACCAGATGACGCATCTCCTCCGCCTGTGCAAGGCAGGTATCGAGCACCTGCTCGGGATCAACGGCTTCAGCGTTGTAGTAACCCGTGAGCACAAAGTTGTGATAATCCATCACGTCGCGCAGTTTGGTCTCAAGATAGCCGGGATCGTACAAATCGCGCACGCGGATCGCGCGACGGCCGACCTTATCTTCATAGGCGGGCCCGATGCCGCGACCGGTGGTCCCAATGGCCGATTTACCGGCATTCGCTTCACACGCGTGATCCCGGGCGACATGGTACGGCATGATCAAGGGGCAAGCATCACTGATGCGCAGGCGCTCTCTCACGGGGACCTCACGCTGCTCGAGCATGTCGATCTCTTTGAGCAAGGCTTCCGGTGACAGCACCACACCATTGCCGATCATGCAGCTGACGTTATCCCGCAGAATGCCGGAAGGAATCAGATGCAGTACCGTTTTTTCCCCATCGATGACCAACGTATGGCCTGCGTTGTGACCACCTTGAAAACGCACGACCGCAGCCGCCTGCTCGGTGAGAAGATCAACAATCTTTCCTTTTCCCTCGTCACCCCACTGTGTGCCGAGTACAACGATGCTTTTAGCCATGAGAACAGTCTTTGAGTATCCAGTTGCCCTGTTGCATCACCAGCTCACGGTCAAACGTGAGGGCCTGCAAACGGGGAGAAATGTCGGAAAGTGCGCAGACAACGGTTTCACCGCTCGCGCGCAAACGGCGGATTTCCGCCCAAATTTCCGGATTGGAGGTATCCGGTACATAGATCGCCCGCTGCATCGATGACGACTCGGTACGTTCGGCCGCTAATACCGCGAGTTTTTTCAAATCGGTGCTGAAACCGGTCGCGGGTCGGGGGGTGCCAAAACACTTGCCAATATCATCGTAACGCCCGCCGCGTGCGATCTCCTGGCTCTGCTGGCCGACATAGGCCGCGAAGACGACGCCCGTGTGGTAGCTGTAACCACGAAGCTCTGACAGATCGAAGTGGATTTGCAGGCCCTGCTCGCGTTGTTCCAGTTGATGGGCAATGTCGGTCAATTCTGCCAACGCAGACTGCACCTCGTCGCCGGCCCGCGCCAGCACGGATGCCGCACGCTCCAGCACGTTGCCATGACCATTGAGATCGACCAGTGCGTTGATCATAGCGGCCACATCTGTGTCGGAGACCGATTCGGCGACAAACGCTCGGATCTCGGGAACAGACTTGCGTTGCATCATATCAAACAACCGCGCTTCAGCATCTGCTGACAGCCCAGCCTGATGCGACAAACCACGGAAGATGCCCACATGACCAATATCCAGGTAAATATCCGGCAAGGCGCAGTGTTGGAGCGTGGCGAGCATCAGGCTAATCACCTCGGCATCGCTCTGTGCGCCAGCATGGCCGTAGATTTCAGCGCCGAGTTGCAGCGGGCTGCGACTGCCCGACAGGCCTTCCGGCCGAGTCCGCAGTGTCGTGCCCATGTAGAAAAGCCGAGAGACGCCGTCACCGTGCAGCCGGTGCGCGTCAATCCGCGCAACTTGTGGCGTCATGTCCGAGCGCACGCCCATCATGCGGCCGTTTAGCTGATCCACGAGCTTGAAGGTCTGCAAATCAGACTCATGGCCCGTGCCTGTCAACAGCGAATCGAGATATTCGATGAACGGCGGCATCACCAGCTCATAGCCCCAGGCCTGATACAGATCAGTGACCTCTCGCCGCAGCACCTCTAGGGCAGCCGCGTCCATGGGCAGAAGCTCGTCGATACCCTCTGGCAATATCCAGCGGTTTTGATTCATGGCGGCGTGTGCCTTTACTTGACCATCAATAATAGCAAAAGGCCAAACAACATACTCGCAATGCCGGTCGTGCGCAGGACGCCGGTTGGCATGTGCATAAGTTCTTGCAAGGCGCGCTTCAATCCACCCGGCATCACCGCAAAGATGAAACCTTCAATCACAAACATCAAAGACAGCCCAATGAGTAACTCAGTCCACATCACCAAGACCTAGAACACACGGGGCTGTTGTCGAGATGCCGGGCCCCGAATTCACTCGGGGCGAGCAGTGATATCGTTAAAGTACTTGAAGAAATCCGAATCAGGTTTCAACAAGAGGATATCGTTTTTATCTCTGAACGTGGAACGATAGGCCTTCAAGCTGCGCGAGAGGCGGAAGAACTCTTCATCCTGTTGAAAGGCGTCGGCATACACCTCCGCTGCCTTAGCGTCACCCTCACCACGGATTTGCTCGGACTCACTGTAGGCTTCGGCGATAATCTCTGCCCGTTGCCGATCGGCGTCCGCGCGAATACCTTTCGCCGCCTCTTCACCACGTGAGCGGAAAGCCTTGGCAACCGTCGCACGCTCTTTTTCCATACGCTGGTAAACAGAGTCACTGACGTCAGCCGGCAGGTCTACACGCTTGACACGGACATCCACAACCTCAACCCCTAGGTCTTTCGCACGCACATTGGCGTTGGTTCTGACCTCTGCCATGAGCTCGGCGCGTTGGCCGGAAACAACCTCTTCAACCGTGCGCTGACCAAAGGCATCCAGCACACCCTTACGGATAAACTGCGCCAGACGGGTAGTTGCGCTGCGCTCATCTCCGCCTGTCGCCAGGAAAAAGCGCTCGACATTCTCAATCCGCCACTTGACGAACGAATCGACGATCAAGTTCTTTTTCTCACTGGTCAGTACCCGCTCGGGCGGTGCATCAAGCGTGAGGATTCGGCTGTCGAACTTGTGAATAGTGTTATAAATGGGCACTCGAAAATGCAAGCCAGGGGTATAGCCGGAAGCATCAATCTCACCGAGCGCCAACTTGATGGCTTTTTCGCGTTCACCGACGACGAACACCGACGATGCCAGCAACATCACACCCAATATGCCCGCGACCAGAAATAATGGAAGTTTCTGCATTATTGAATCCCTCGGGAACGGCTGCGGTTATTGGTGGATGAACGCGACGTTGCAGTGCTGCGCGACGGGCGCGTATCACTCATTGAGGGCGAAAAAACGCTGCGCCCCGATGATGAACTCGCAGAAGACTGATCGCGATTGATGAGTTTATCGATAGGCAGGTACATCAAATTACTGCCCGACTCCGAATCCACCACGATCTTGCTGGTGTTGGACAGGACATCTTCCATCGTTTCCAGGTACAAGCGCTCGCGGGTGACGTCTGGTGCTTTCTTGTACTCGTTGAGGAGTGCAACGAAACGCGCGGACTCACCTTCGGCGGCCTTGGTCACTTCGGTGCGATACGCCTTGGCCTCTTCGAGAATCGTGCGTGCATCACCTCGGGCTCGCGGCACGACCTCGTTGGCATAGGCTTCTGATTCGTTAATAAAGCGCTGCTCATCCTCACGCGCCTTGATCGCGTCAGAGAAGGCGGCCTGAACGGCCTCTGGCGGCTGAGCGGACTCAAGGTTGACCGTCGTGACTTGTATACCGGAGCGGTAGTTCTCCAGGATAACCTGCATATTGTCGCGTGTGGACTGTGCGATCGCACTACGACCCTGTGTGATGATCGGGTCCATATTATTCTGGCCGATGACCTCGCGGATCGCCGACTCAGCCACTTCTTGCAATGTGGTGTCGGGGTTCTTCACGCGAAACAGGTAGTCCTCTGCGCTGCTGATGTTGTACTGCACCGCCATATCAATCTCGACGATGTTCTCATCCTTGGTCAACATGGGCTGCGCACGCAAACGCACAGAGCGGATTTGATCAACATTGACGCGCTCTAGCGCCTCAACCGGCCAGGGGATATGCCAGTGCGGACCCGGAGAGGTCGTCGCGGCATAAGCACCAAAGCGCGTGATCACGCCGCGTTCCGCTGGCTGGATAATATAAATACCCGTTGCGAGCCAAAAAATCAGCAAGACGCCCAGCAGCAGGCCAATGCCCTTGCCACTGAGGTTGCCGGAGCCACCGCTAGGCAAACCCGACCCACTTGAACCGCCTTTCTTGCCAAACAATCCACCAAATTTGTTTTGTAGATTCTTAAAGACTTCATCCAAATCGGGTGGACCACCGCCAGGCCGCTTGCGGTTACCCCAAGGGTCCTGATTGTTACCGCCACCAGGCTCATTCCAGGCCATACATAGCTCCAAAGAAAACAGTATTAGTCAAAGCGCGCCATTGTAGGTTTCAATCCAACGGCCCGCAAGCACGATGCCACGCTACAGGTGCAAAGCAGTCTCTGCGAGTGCATAGCGATTGCATAAGCGCAACCAATCCGTGCGATCTGCATCAATCTCGAGTCGAAAACCGCCGTCGTCCCGAAACGATTCCTGCACAACAGCACCCCGCTGATACAACTCAGCACGAATCTGCCCGGCGGAAGGGTTCAACTCCAACCATCCGTGCACGCGCGCGGCTGTCACTCGCTCAACAATCGCGTCGATTAACAGGTCAAGACCGCGGTTGTCACGCGCTGACACCCACACACGCACTGGCTTACCGGCATCATCTCTATCGATATGCGGGTCAACATCCAAATTATCAATCTTGTTATACACCATGAGCACCGGCACTTCATGCGCATCAATGTCACTGATGACGGTGTTCACATCTTCTACGCGCTGCGCGCGCTGCTCATCCGAGGCATCAACCACATGCAACAACAGCTGAGACTCGCGCGTTTCCAGAAGTGTCGATCGAAAGGCATCGACCAACTCATGCGGCAAATCACTGATAAAACCAACCGTATCGACGATCACGGCATGGCGCCCGCGCGGCAACGGCAGACGACGAAAAGTGGGGTCGAGCGTCGCGAATAACTGATCGGCCGCGTAAACGTGCGTGCCCGTCAAGGCATTGAATAAGGTGGATTTGCCGGCATTGGTGTAGCCAACGAGTGACACAGTGGGTGTTTCGGAGCGCGTTCTAGCCTGACGCCCCTGCTCTCGCTGACGACGTACCTTCTCAAGGCGTTTGCGAATGGTTTTGACGCGAATCCCGAGCAAGCGTCGGTCGGTTTCGAGCTGGGTTTCGCCCGGACCACGCAAGCCGATGCCACCTTTTTGTCGCTCCAGATGCGTCCAGCCTCGGACCAACCGCGTCGACAGATGCACCAGCTGCGCAAGTTCAACCTGCAACTTACCCTCAAACGTCGAGGCACGCTGGGCAAAGATATCGAGGATCAGGCCGGTTCGATCCAGCACACGACAAGCCAAGCGCTTTTCGAGGTTACGCTCTTGGCTGGGGCTGAGACTCTGATTGAAGACGACGAGATCGATCCCCAGCTCAGCAATCAGCGTAGCAATCTCATCAAGCTTGCCGCCGCCAATGTAATACTTGGGATCTGGGCGAGCACGCGACGCCGTCACCAAGCGCAACACATCCGCACCCGCAGACGTGGCTAACTCAGTGAATTCACGAATGTCGTCGTCGCTGATCCCGCCACCGGCGGGATCGACATGAACGAGGAGCGCCCGATTACCGACTGACGGTAGTTCAAACAACTACGGGCTCACCCACGCAAAAGTTGCGCTACTCACCCAACTCTTCATTATCACCCGGCGTTGCGATCTTAACCGGACGGCTGGGCACAACCGTAGAGATCGCATGCTTATAAACCATCTGACTGACCGTGTTCTTGAGCAAAACTACAAACTGGTCAAAAGACTCAACCTGTCCTTGAAGTTTGATGCCGTTGACCAAATAAATCGAAACCGGAATTCGTTCCTTGCGAAGTGCATTAAGAAAGGGTTCTTGTAACGACTGCCCTTTTGCCATGATTTGCTCCTGATGATCTCTTGGTGTTGTGTTTGCGTCCGCTACTCGCCAGTTTCGACAAGACGCTGATTAATCCCAATCCATACCGCCCCACAGGGGACAGCATCGTGTTTCATAACACTTATACGTAAACCCATAACCTTCCGCGCCCGCATGGACATGCATAAAAACTTCGTTAACGGAGGTTTTCCCGCGCAGAAATCCCGAAAGCGGGCACGCATGAGAAAAAGATTACGTAATTCAACCACCTACTCGCGGAAGGGTAGTATAAAGTGTGCGGTCGATTTTCCCCCCTGCTTGGTTGAGTGTCAATGGCCTGAACGCGGCTAAACGTAAAAATTGCCGTGTATTCACCTTATATTGACACCCAGCAACCTGTTTGCCCCGAAAATTGCCCTGAACGTCAATGATAAATCCGGGCGCGCGCGCTCAATGACCACCCTATTCAGCCCTAAGTCAGCCAGCACGAGGACAATATCCGGCAACACAATCACAATGAGCAGCCACTCATGAAAACACACTTTGACCGAAACAACCGACTTGCCGTATGGGTTACCCTGATTGCACTGGTATACGTTCAATCTGCATGGGCGAATACGCCCGATGTATCCGGGCAAGAGTCCACCCGAATGTCGGGTAAATACCTCGACCCCTCATACACCACCGCCACGCCGAACCACCGAGATGCGACGAAACCTCGACACCACGACCCTCATCGTTGGTTTGCGCTCGATCATATTAATGTGCATTTATTCGACGACCCCGATCGCAACGGCTTTTATTCATCATTGGAATTGGCTTTTGACGTGGACGTGGAATACGGCACCGCCTGGGTTTACGCAGACATCTGGATTCGCCCGCACGGCGGCTACTACGAACATCTGTACTCGACCGATATTTTCGCCATTCACGGCCAAGGCAGTAACGATACCTATGTCGTCTCTGCAGACCTGCTGGCCAACTACCACAGCGACTACTATGACCTTATGATTGAGCTGTACGATGCTGATGGTTACGCATCACCGGTCGCACTCGCCGACCCTTGGTATCATCCTGCGCTCTCTGCCTTGCCACTCGAGGCGCGGCACCATCATCACCCCAGCGGCAGCTTATCCATTTCCGCAAGCGGAGCGGGCGTCAGCTTGCTTATTATACCAAGCATGGCCCTGATTTACGGATACCGTTACCGGCGAGCTTGGAAACGGCCAGCGATTAAGACGCAGCGCAACAAATAGCCTTTGACCTCCCCAAATCGATATTGCAGAATAATATGGATTGCTTTGAAAAAGGTAATAATAACTACAGCGGCTTCAAGGTCTCAGGCACAGACTCGACGAAGCCAACGTCTCGATCAGGCTGTACCGGCTTCACACACACGAAACGTCAGGACGCAGTCCGGCGATCTGCCCGATCGCCTACCGTGCATGACTCGCAGCGACCTGGCGCCTCTACCGGAGAGCCGTACATGCCATCTTAAAAAAAATGTGAGGGGAACCCTATGAGCGGTGCGTACGAACAACTTTATAATAAGTCCATCAACGACAGGGAAGCGTTCTGGAAAGAGGCGGCCAAAGCCGTCCATTGGTCAAAGCAACCCAACACGATCATCGACACCAGCGAAAGCCCATTCAATAAGTGGTTCCCCGATGGTGAAATCAACGCCTGCTACAACGCTATCGACATCCACGTCGCAGAAGGTCGCGGTGATCAAGCCGCCATCATCTACGACAGTCCAGTCACCGACACCAAAACCACGATAACCTACGCGCAATTGCTTGACCGCGTCTCCCGCTTCGCAGCCGTCCTCGACAGCAAAGGCGTCACCAAAGGTGACCGCGTCGTCGTCTACATGCCGATGATTCCCGAAGCCGCCATCGCCATGCTTGCGTGTGCCCGCATCGGTGCGATTCACTCAGTCGTCTTCGGGGGTTTCGCCTCCAATGAACTGGCTGTGCGTATCAATGATGCCAAACCCAAGGTTATCCTGACGGCATCTTGCGGTATTGAAGTGGCTCGCGTCATTGCCTACAAGCCATTGCTCGACGAAGCCATCAACCTCGCCGAACACAAACCCGAATCATGTATTGTATTTCAGCGCCCCCAAGCTGAAGCCTAGATGCAAGATGGCCGCGATTATGACTGGATGCAGGAAGAACAAGCCGCCTCACCCATTGACTGCGTCCCCGTCAACAGCACCGATCCACTGTATGTACTTTACACCTCCGGCACCACTGGCCAACCCAAAGGCGTTGTGCGCGATACCGGGGGCAGCGTTGTCTCCCTGAAGTGGACCATGAAGCACATCTACGATACCGAGCCTGGTGAAGTCTACTGGGCGGCGTCGGACGTCGGCTGGGTGGTTGGCCATTCCTACATTGTGTATGGCCCGCTGTTCAATGGTAATACAACCTTGATCTATGAAGGCAAGCCTGTTGGCACCCCTGATCCGGGCGCATTCTGGCGCGTCATTTCCGAGCATAATGTGCGCACCTTGTTCACCGCACCGACCGCATTTCGCGCCATCAAAAAAGAAGATCCCGAAGGCACTTACCTGGAGAACTACGACATCTCCTGCCTGCGCGCACTGTATCTGGCCGGTGAACGCTGCGACCCAGATACACTTGCCTGGGCGCAAGATAAGCTGCAAATTCCAGTGATTGATCATTGGTGGCAGACAGAAACAGGCTGGTCAATCGCGGCCAACTGTAAGGGTGTTGAGTTATTGCCCGTCGTACCCGGCTCGCCTACCCGCGCAGCTCCGGGCTATGACATCCAAGTGCTCGACGAATCCGGTAACCCGGTGGAGCCCGGCGATATCGGTGCACTGGCCGTTAAACTTCCCTTGCCACCAGGCACCTTCGTCACTTTGTGGAATGCACCGGAACGCTATGTCAGTTCCTACTTCGCCAACTACGACGGTTATTATGAAACCGGCGATGCTGGCTACATCGATGAAAACGGGTACATCTTCGTGATGGCACGTACCGACGACATCATCAACGTCGCCGGGCATCGACTTTCAACGGGCGGTATGGAAGAAGTACTCGCCTCACATCCCGACGTGGCGGAATGCGCCGTGATGGGCGTAGCCGACAAACTCAAGGGTCAAATCCCGATGGGGCTCATCGTGCTCAACGCCACCTGCGAGCGCGACCACGATGAAATCGTCGCTGAAGTCATCAAACTCGTCCGCGCCAAGATCGGGCCGGTTGCTGCCTTCAAGAACGCTATGGTTGTCAAGCGCCTGCCAAAGACACGCTCTGGCAAGATTCTTCGCGGCACCATGCGCTCCATTGCGGACAGCACCGACTGGAAGATGCCTGCCACGATTGATGACCCGGCGATTCTCGACGAAATCACCGAAGCGCTGAAAGCCGCTGGCTTCGCGAAATAATCTCACTACATTACTGGAATCATTCTTAATGCAGGAAATTACTCAACTTCTCGAAGAGAAGCGTGCCGCCGCCCGACTGGGCGGTGGCCAAAAACGCATCGATACGCAACACAGCAAAGGCAAGCTCACAGCTCGCGAACGGCTGGAAGTCCTGTTTGATGAAGGCACGTTCGAAGAGTGGGACATGTTTGTCGAACACAACTGCCACGACTTCGGTATGGCAGATTCACGCGTACCAGGAGACGGTGTTGTCACTGGCTTCGGTACCATCAATGGCCGCACGGTATTCGCCTTCAGCCAAGACTTCACGGTGCTAGGTGGTTCCCTGTCGGATGCACATGCACGCAAAATCTGCAAAATCATGGATCAAGCCATGAAGGTTGGCGCACCGGTCATTGGTCTCAATGATTCCGGTGGCGCGCGCATCCAAGAAGGCGTAGGCTCACTCGCGGGCTACGCTGAAGTATTCCAGCGCAACGTACTGGCCTCCGGCGTCATCCCACAGATCTCCATGATTATGGGCCCGTGTGCCGGCGGCGCCGTTTACTCGCCCGCCATGACTGATTTCATCTTTATGGTGAAAGACAGCTCCTATATGTTTGTGACGGGCCCCGAAGTCGTCAAAACCGTGACCCACGAAGAAGTCACGCAGGAAGATCTCGGTGGTGCGGTCACCCACACATCAAAATCCGGCGTTGCCGATCTCGCCTTCGAAAACGACATCGAAGCCTTGCTGTATCTGCGCAAGTTTGTGGACTTCTTGCCCTCAAACAACCGTGAAAAGCCGCCCGTCGCAAAGACACAAGACCCTGCCTCTCGCTTGGAGATGTCGCTGGACACGCTGGTACCACCCAACGCGTCCCTGCCCTACGACATGCGCGAGCTGATTCTTAAAATCACTGACGACGGCGATTTCTTTGAGCTTCAGCCCGATTACGCAGGCAATATCCTGATTGGTTTGGCACGCATGGACGGTGCACCTGTGGGTATCGTTGCCAACCAACCCATGGTCTTGGCAGGCTGTCTCGACATCGATTCCAGCCGCAAAGCCGCGCGCTTTGTGCGTTTCTGCGATGCCTTCAATATTCCCATCGTCACGCTGGTCGACGTTCCCGGCTTCCTGCCGGGCACCTCTCAGGAGTACGGCGGCATTATCAAGCACGGCGCTAAACTGCTTTACGCTTACGCAGAAGCAACCGTGCCCAAAGTCACCATCATTACCCGTAAGGCCTATGGCGGCGCTTATGACGTGATGTCGTCCAAACACTTGCGCGGTGACGTGAACTACGCCTGGCCATCAGCGGAAATTGCTGTGATGGGCCCCAAAGGTGCGGTGGAAATCATCTTCCGTCAGGAGCGTGATAACCCTGAAAAAATCGAACAGCACACCGAAGACTACCGCGCCAAATTCGCTAATCCGTTCGTCGCGGGTGCCATGGGCTATATCGACGACGTCATCATGCCGCACGATACACGCCGTCAGATCTGTCGCGACCTACGTATGCTGCGCGATAAGAAGCTAGAGAATCCGTGGAAAAAACACGGCAATCTGCCTCTCTAAAGCTCGGCTGAAATCTTGTGACACGTTTGCATTATCTACGGAATTCAATCTGAACATGAC
>DOIU01000527.1 GCA_003511825.1 Gammaproteobacteria bacterium
GTCTTTTTCCGAGATGCCTGGCGGCAGCGCGATCTGCATCTGGAAGGTCTGCCGATAGCGGTTATCAGGGTCCACAATGTTGTTGTGTGACAAGCGGATAGCATCGGTCGGGATATCGCGCGCAAGGCAATACATTCGCACAAAATACGCGGCACACAAGGCGGACGAGGCCAGAAAATAGTCAAACGGGCCCGGCGCCGAGCCGTCGCCCTGGTAGCGGATCGGCTGATCGCTGATGACGGTGAAGTCGTCAAATTTGGCCTCGATGCGCTGCTTATCGAGAAAGTTGACTGTGATTTCCATGGGAGCTGTCTGTGACCTGCGGCAAGTGAACCCGCCGCATTATCCCAGCTTTTGGCTCCAGCGCCAGTGCCCTGCCCCTTGCCAACGGCTGGCGTTAGCCGTCAGCGTGGGGCGAACGGCTTACGAGGCCGCTGGGGCCACGCGGGCGACATCCACCGAGACGCGCAGCGAGGGGTTGTCGCCGCCACCAAAAATCACACCCTTGAGCGGCGTGACATCAAAGTAGTCACGCCCCCAGGCGGTCACGATGTGTTGCTCACCCGCCAGGCAGTTGTTGGTCGGATCAAACTCCACCCACCCTTGTTGCGGCACAAACACCGAGATCCAGGCGTGACTGGCATCGGCACCGATCAGCTTCTCCTTGCCGGGCGGTGGCAGGGTTTCGAGGTAGCCTGAGACGTACTTGGCCGAAAAGCCGAGCGCCCGCAGGCAGCCGATCTGCAAGTGAGCAAAGTCCTGGCAAACCCCGTGGCGATTCTCAATCACCTCGGCCAAGGGCGTGGCGACGGTGGTCGACTCAGGGTCATACTTGAATTCTTGGTAGATGCGCGTGGTCAAGTCCATCACCGCCGCGAGGAAGGGACGATCGTCGCGGAACGACGCTTGCGCATACTCGCGCAAAGGCGCACTGACATGCACGGCGGGTGAGTTCAACACGAACTCGCGGCTGTCGAGCGTATCGGCGTCGTTGGGGGCGGAGAGCTGCCGACGCACCGAGCGACAGCTGGGGCCGTCCGAGAGATCACCGCCAACGGTTTGCGCCTGCGTTTGCACATCGCTGCTGGCGGTAATGACCAAATGCTTATGCGGCCGCTGAATCTCAAAATGGTAGGCGACGTTGCCGAAGTAATCTTCGCGCGTCGAGGAAAACGCCATCTCCGGCACCACTGCCACGGCAGCATTTTGGCAGCGCTGACGGCCGGTGTCTCGGGGCATCAGATGCGCCATGTTATAGCAGTGCGACACGCGGTTATTGTAGCGATACTCGGTGATGTGTTTGATCCGATAGTCCATCAGTCGTTTTCCCAAATACTGTGCACCAGCTGCTGCGAGCTTTCGCGGTGATCAAAGTACTTGTCACTGACGGCATTGCTGATCGTATCGAGCAAGTGTTTCAGCGTTTCCAGGTTCTGCGCGAGGTGCGCAAGCTTGCCGTTTTCACGCACACTCAACTCGCTCAAGACCGACAGCCGGATGAGTGTCTCGGCCTGCAGCGCACTGCGCTCCTCGGCCAGCAGCTCATGATGCGATGCCATACTCTTGGGCAATGCCAGGATATGCTGATGCAGCGTATTGATCTGGTAGTGCAAGGAGCGCGGGTTATCGCGATCCATCAGCACCAGCTCAAGGCTCGCACGCACGCTCATCTGCGCGCGGTAGCGACGGCGGTAGCTGATCAGAGACTCCAAGGTGAGCAGCAAGGCGCTGATCAAGGTCTGCTGGTCATGTGGCTGGCAGTCGGGCAAGAGCAAGTGACGCAAGATGGCGGTGGTTTGCTGCGCGCGTTCCAGGCGACGACCAATCTCCATAAAGCGCCAACTGTATCCGCGCACCATGCTTTCGTTGGCGAGCCCGGCCAAGGCCATCAGGGCGGTGACCAGCGGGTCCAGCGCCTCCTCGGGCGCGGATGCCAGCTGTGCTGACTGGTCGGCATCCAAGGTCTGCAGCGCATCGCTGATATCGTTAATCACGCGCAACATGTCGGACGATAACATCTCTTTAGACTGTTCTGCGCAGTACAACATCGCGTTGAGCGTGGAGCGCACACTGCCCGACAACGAGGTATCATTGATCGTGCGCAGCAGCGCCGCCTCGGGCGCGGCAATCGCCGCGTCATCGGCGCCCACGAATCCCGGCGTCGTGGCGGTGATATGGCTGACGGTCTCGAGCAGAATGCGGCGACACGGCTGCGAGATGGGTTCCTCGCCATTGATCAGGACAAACACCGTACGCAAGAGCCGCATCGAGGCTTCGGCCCGCTCCGCGTAACGCCCCATCCAGAACATGTTCTCCACCACGCGACTGGGCAGCCCCATGAGGTCCGCTTCGCGCACCGATGAGCCGTCGTCATCGCTCATCTGTGTTAACAGCCGCTCAGGCTCCGACGCAATCACCCAGGTGTCTTTGCTGTGCGTGCCCTGCTGGTTGGCGATCACCGTCAAGGGCTGCTTCAAGCCCGAGCGCGTGAGTCCGCCCGGCATGATCAGGTACGATGACTGACTGGCCACGGCAAAGCTGCGCAAGATGGCGGGTCGGGGCACGAGCTGATTATCAGCAAACGTGGGCAAGGTGCTGGCTTGCACTAAGGGTTGTGCCACGTATTGCAAGGGATCGGCATGCAGGCGCTGCATGAGGGCGTCGCGCTCCTTGCGGCTCAAGAGGCTGGCGTTGATACTGCTTTGCTGCCCGCCGCGAAACGCCGGCTTGATCATCAAGTGCTCGAGGTGATCCTGCACATACGCCATGTCCTGCGCATTGCCACACCAATAGGTTTCCAGGGCGCGCAAACGCGGCTCACGACCGAGCAATGCGCGGGCAATCTCGGGCATGTATTTCAGCAGAATCGGGTTCTCCAGCGCACCGACCCCGATGGGGTTGCAGATCGCTACCCGCCCGGCGCGCACCACTTCCATCAGATTGGGCACGCCAAACTGCGAGTCGTTGCGCAATTCCACCGGGTCGCAGTAGCTGTCTTCTACCTGCCGGAGAATGACGTCGACGCGGCTCAGCCCCTCGAGCGACTTCATCCAGACGTAGCCGTCCATGACGACGAGGTCGCCACTTTGCACCAAGCGAAAGCCCAGATAATTGGCCAGGTGCGCGTGCTCAAAATAGGTCTTGCTGTGCGACCCTGGCGTCAATACGACGATACGCGGCTGGTCTTGCGGCGCCAAGGCGTTGAGTGTCATCCGCAAGTGCTGAAAAAATCCGGCCAGGCGATGCACATGGCTGTCGCGGAACAGGCTCGGCAAAATGCGCGACATGACCGTGCGGTTCTCGAGCGCGTAGCCCGCGCCGCTCGGTACCTGGGTGCGATCATCGAGCACACACAGCTCGCCATCGGGCGCGCGAAACAAATCCACCGCGTGCATCAGCAAGCTGCGCGGCGTCGGCAGCGGCATGCCCTGGCAGGCGCGCAAAAATCCGGCGTGACTGAACAAGGCCTCCGGCGGAATCACGCGCGTGCGCAACAGGCTGCGCGGCCCATAGAGGTCCTTGAGCAGCAGATCAAACAGCTCGGCGCGCTCCAGCAAGCCGGCTTCAATACGCGCCCACTCTTCGCTGCTGATCAGCGACGGCACCAGGTCAAGCTCCCAGGTACGCCCTTGGCTGCCGATGTCACTGCCGATGTCGTAGGTGGCACCGTCGTCGCGCAGAATGCGGTGCGCTTTGGTGTGCCGATCGGCTAAGGCCGCCGGCCCGAGCACGCGCAAACTGTCGAGCAAGTAGACCCAATGCGGCTTCACCTCGCCGTCGGGGCCGTGCGCTTCATCGGCTGCGGACGGGTTCGCTGCGTAGGTCAGCTCCTGCAGTTCAGCAAACTGCGCTTGTATCTGGCTCATGGTGCCCTTTTTACGGTTAATGGTCGCGTATCCCCACGCGAGGTCGGCCAGTATCGCATATCGCCGTCATGACGTGCGCGTCCGTCCTGGGTTGAGGTCGTCTGATCCCCTTATACGGTATTCCGCTGACGCCGTAAATCCAGCGTATGGGGGTATTCCCCCGGAGACTCCTCGGGTGGCGGCTGCATCGGCCGTGGCGTGCTCTCAGGGAAGAACTCGCGCAAAGCATCCACATTGGGCTGCGGTGTGTAAGGCCCCGGTGTGTGGCTGAGCGTGCCATAGCGGTTGACCCGCCGCGACTCTGCCTCCCAGGCATTCACCGGAAGGGTCTCATAAGCCAAGCCGCCTGGATGCGAGACATGGTAACTGCAGCCCCCGATCGCGCGACCGTTCCAGGTATCAATCAGGTCAAAATGCAAGGGCGCATTCACACCGAGCGTTGGGTGCAAGGCCGACGGCGGCGCCCAGGCGCGGTAGCGCACGCCAGCCACGTATTCGCCCTGTCGGCCCGTGGGGCTGAGCGGCACCCGCCGCCCGTTACAGGCCAGTACGTAGCGGTTGTCGGTGAGGCCGCTGACTTTGACCTGCAAGCGCTCGACGGACGAGTCAACGTAGCGCGAGGTGCCAAACGCGCCGACCTCTTCGCCGAGCACATGCCACGGCTCGACGGCCCAGCGCAGCTCGATCTCAATATCATCCAACGTGACGCGTCCGTAGTGCGGAAAGCGGAACTCCTCAAACGGCAGCAGCCATTCGGCGCGAAAATCGTAGCCGTGCGCCTGCAAATCGGCAACCACTTCACGCATATCCTGCCAGAGAAAATGCGGCAGCATGAACTTATCATGCAAGGACGTCCCCCATCGCACCAAGGGTTTGTGGTAAGGGGCTTTCCAGAAGCGTCCGATCAAGGTGCGGATCAAGAGTGCCTGCACCAGCGCCATCCGACTGTGCGGCGGCATCTCAAAGCCACGGAACTCCAGAATGCCCTGGCGGCCACTGGCACTGCCTGGCGAAAACAGCTTATCAATACAGAACTCGGCGCGATGCGTATTGCCGGTGATATCAATCAAGAGATTGCGCATCAAACGATCAATCAACCAGGGCTGATCCGTGATGCCCTCGGGCATTTGCTGGAAGGCGATCTCCATTTCATAGAGCATCTCGTCGCGGCCTTCGTCCATTCTGGGCGCCTGGCTGGTGGGCCCGACAAACGCGCCCGAGAAGATGTACGATAAGCTCGGATGATGCTGCCAATAGGTCACCAGGCTGCGCAGCAAATCGGGCCGGCGCAACAGTGGGCTGTCGGCCGGCGTGGGCCCGCCCAAGGTGAGATGGTTACCGCCACCGGTGCCGGTGTGACGGCCATCGAGCATAAACTTCTCCGTCGCCAGGCGCGATTCCCGCGCGGCGCTGTAGAGCTCGGTCATGTTGGCGACCAGCTCACGCCACGAATGGCTGGGGTGAATGTTCACCTCAATCACGCCGGGGTCCGGTGTGACCAGCAATTTGTTCAAGCGCGCATCTTTGGGTGGCTCATAGCCTTCAATCACGACCGGCGTCTTGAGTGCCCTGGCCGTCTCTTCAATCGCAGCGATCAGTTCCACATAATCTTCGAGGGCATAGAGTGGCGGCATGAACAGATGCACTTTGCCGTCGCGCACTTCCACACACAGCGCGGTGCGGACAAGCTCAGGCGCTGCGGCGTCGTCGGCGGCGCGGCGCTTTCTTTGGCGCTCGGCGGCAGCCTCGGACATCGGCACCACGTTTCCGGGCGGCACGGAGGGGAACTGAATATCTTCTCGCCGTTGCAAGGCATCTCGGGGTGCGAACGGGTCTCGCTCGCGATCAGGCTCATCATCGGACGCCAGCTCGCCCAGCGGCAGCCGCAAGCCCATGGGTGAATCGCCGGGTGTGAGCACCAGACGCGCGCGTCGCAGCTTCCAGCGACTGCTGACCCAGTGTGCCTCCGTGGGGTGCCGTTCCAGCGGCAAGACGTAGCCCACCGGATCTTCAAAGCCCTGCTGGAGCAATCGCGCCAGGCGGCGGCGATCCTTATCGTCTTTGGCGCTGGCCACGCGCGCTTCGACGTCGGCCGGGAGCTTTTGCTCTTCCAGCAAATAATACAAGGCGTCTTCGTAGGCGGGATGTAAATACTCATTGGGCAAGCCCAACATATGACTCAATGTATAGGCAAAGCTGGCGGCCGTCTTGAGGGTGTGGCCGTAGTGTTTATCCACACGTGCGAGCAAGGCCGGATCACGCCACAAGGGTTCGTCATCTTGACGCCAGAATACGCCGAGTGCCCAACGCGGCACCTCCTCACCGGGGTACCACTTGCCTTGCCCGTAATGCAGCAGGCCGTGAGGCGCGAAATGATCGCGCAGGCGCAACAACAGCGTCTTGGACAGACGCAGTTTGTCGTCGCCCAGTGCACGGGTATTCCATTGCGCGGATTCCATATCATCGATGGAGACAAACGTGGGCTCGCCGCCCATGGTCAAGCGCACATCGTTGTCAGCCAGGTCTTTATCGACCTGGTCACCCAGGGTCAGGATGCCCGCCCAAGCGTCTTCGGTATAGGGTTTGGTGACACGTGGGTCTTCATGCACGCGCGTGACGGTATTGCTGTATTGGAACTCAACTTCACAGGGTTCAGTCGCGCCTTGAATCGGTGCAGCCGAAATCGGATCAGGCGTACCGGCTAAGGGGATATGGCCTTCACCCGCAAACAAGCCCGAGGTGGGGTCCAGCCCTACCCAACCGGCGCCCGGCAAATAGACTTCGCACCATGCGTGCAAATCGGTAAAGTCTTCTGCGGCGCCACCGGGGCCATCGATGGGCTTTTCGTCCGGCTTTAGCTGGACCAGATAGCCCGATGCAAATCGGGCTGCCCACCCCAAGTGCCGCAGCAATTGCACCAGCAGCCAGGCAGAATCTCGGCACGATCCACGCCCCTTAGACAGTGTTTCATCCGGCGTTTGAACACCTGGGTCCATGCGTATGTTATACGCAATGTCTTGGTTCAGCCGTTGGATTAATGCCACCAGAAAGTCGATGCCACGGCGACGCTCGGTGGATGTATCGTTGAGGTAGCGCCTAAACGCAGGCCCCGTCTCGATACGCTCAAGGTAAGGCGATAACTCTTTATGCAGTTGCTGAGGATACTCAAACGGGTAGTTTTCGGCGTAATCTTCAACAAAAAAGTCAAACGGGTTGATCACGGTCATGTCCGCAATCACCTCAACTTCGACAGCAAGCTCTCGGGTCTTTTCCTGAAAATCCAACTTGGCTAAGAAGTTCCCAAACGGGTCTTGCTGCCAGTTGAGAAAGTGACTCTCAGGCGTCACTTTCATACTGTAAGCGTGTATCGGCGTGCGCGTGTGGGCCGCGGGCCGCAAGCGAATGATGTGCGGTGACAAACTCACCGGGCGATCAAACTGATAGTAGGTATTGTGTTGAATCGCGACGCGTATCGTCATGGTTATCTCTGCGTGTGGATCTTCAAATTAATTAAGCCAATGCTGGAAACCAGCTATCGGCAATGACATTGTGGGTTTGTGCCAACTGAATCTGTAATTGGTTTAACTGATCGCGCTGCGGATCGCCCAGGCTGTCTTCCTCACTGGCCAGCAAGGGTTGCTGCTGAATCGTCCGAAGTTGCTTCACCACGTCGGCTGAGTGCGGCAGCGCGTCGGCGGCATCAGTCAACTGTGCCACGCAGAAGGCAATCGCGCGTGGGAACTCTGCGTTATGCAACAAAAAGTCCATCGCATCCGCTTCAGACACCGAGCTGCGCAAGGTGCGGCGATACGATTCCATGGCATTGAGTGAGCGCAGGACATTGCCCCAGATAATCTGCCGACTGTTCACCATCTGATCGTCGTCGGAGATCTCTAGCGCGGCAGCCAATCCCGCATCGAGGTTGCGACTTGTCATATCGGCTCGCTCGAGATACATGCCCAATTCGACAAACCGCCAGGCCACATCGCGAGACATATTGCAATAATACAAGCCGATAATTTGCTGGCAACTGTGAATAAGATGCTCTAAAAACTGGTGCCGGGAGCGACGATTCACGCCACTGCGCATATGCTCTTGCAAATAGATATTGAGTTCGTTGGTCATCTCCCAGGCATCGGAGGGGATGACTTCGCGGGTGGTGCGAATGTTCTCACGCAAGGCGGTGAGTGAGGTCACGATCGACGACGGGTTGTCGCTGTCGCCAATCATAAATGCCAACACATTGCGCTCTTCCATCACTGAGTAGCGCTTGCTGAAGATGTCCTCAAGGATGTTGATTCGGATGAGGTTGTACCAGCTCAGATTCACCGTCTTGGGC
>DOIU01000421.1 GCA_003511825.1 Gammaproteobacteria bacterium
TAATATGCAGAAAGTCTTATCTGACAAGCAATGGGCGTTTGTGGTCGAGAAGTTTGATAGCTATCGCTAGCGTTACTCGGTATCACTGTGCTGCTATGATCAGCAGGCTTGCCATGCCAGAGGAATGATCACGTCATGCCAAATCTCAGCCAGCTGTACATCAACGGGCGTTGGGTTGATCCCGAGCACAAAGAAACGCTCCACGTCATCAATCCTGCCACCGAGACGGCGATTGCTACTTTGGCTCTCGCGGGTGTGTCAGATGTGGACAAGGCGGTGCAGGCGGCGCGGCGTGCGTTTGCGTCTTACAGCGCGCTGAGTGTGGCCGCACGCCTGGAATTGCTCGACAGCATTATCGCCGAGTATCGCCAGCGCTGGGATGATATGGCCGACGCCATCACGCAGGAGATGGGGTCGCCCGTGGCTCGGGCCCGCAAGGCGCAAACCGCGCTTGGCTTAGTGCATCTCAAGAGTGCGCGCCAGGCGCTGGAGACGTTTGCGTTTGAACGCACGGATGCCGACGTTGTCTTGCGCCACGAGCCGATCGGTGTGTGCGGCTTGATCACGCCGTGGAATTGGCCCATGAATCAAGTGGCCGCCAAGGTTGCGCCGGCCTTGGCGGCCGGGTGTACCGTGGTGCTCAAGCCCAGTGAGGAATCGCCGCTGAGCGCCGCTGTCTGGACAGAAATCCTCCACACTGCCGGGGTGCCGGCGGGTGTCTTTAACCTCGTTCACGGGCAGGGCGCGTTGGCGGGAGAGGCGATTGCCAGCCACCCCGACATTGATATGGTGTCGTTCACCGGCTCAACCCGCGCGGGCGTCGCCGTGGCCAAAGCGGCCGCGGAGTCAGTCAAGCGTGTGTGTCAGGAGCTGGGGGGCAAATCGGCCGCTGTGGTATTACCCGACGCCGATATCGCAACGGCTGTGCGCACGGCGATTAAGGGGGTGATGGATAACAGCGGTCAGTCGTGCAATGCACCGACCCGTCTGTTGATTCCTCAAGATGCGATGGCTGAGGCTGTGGATGTCGCGAAGGCGACGGCTGAGTCTCTTTGTGTGGGTGATCCGCAAAGCACCGAGACGGCACTTGGTCCCTTGGTCAATGGCGCGCAATACCGCAAGGTTGTTGGTTTGATTGAGACCGGCATCCGGGAGGGCGCCACCTTGGTGACGGGTGGGGTTGAGCGGCCGGATGGCGTGGGGCAGGGCTATTACGTCAAGCCGACGGTGTTTGCCGATGTCGATAACCAGATGACGATTGCGCGCGAAGAGATTTTTGGCCCGGTGGTGTGCATGATCCCTTATGACACCGAGGACGATGCGATTCGCATCGCCAATGATACGCCCTACGGCTTGGCCGCTTACGTCGCTTCAGAAGACCCGGCGCACGCGCTGGCCGTGGCGCGCCAACTGCGCGCGGGCCAGGTGTCAATCAATTTTGCCTATGGGAAGGCAGAGGCGCCGTTCGGCGGCTACAAACAATCCGGCAATGGGCGAGAAAAAGGCGTCTGGGGGCTGCAAGAATACCTTGAAATCAAAGGGGTATTAGGCGTCGCTGACGGCTAGACCGTGCCTGCCTGCCAACGGCCACGTTATGGCTTTACCTCGAATTGGAAACTCATTATCATTTTTCCTGGAGATTTTCGTGAATCCGCCAGCCGGATGCGCTAGAACTCTTTAATGAGCAACCGCGATCAGGCGTTTGGATAATAAGACAGGACACGTACATGGCGCTGCCGATGTTGGACTCGGTCGTTTTTCTGCCGGGCCCGGCGACCAGCACGCCCTGTGGTGTGACACGCCCTTGCGCCAACGCGCTGATAATTCCTTGCAACATTCCGTACAATCACCACAGGAATCATGACTATGAAAAAACTGCTCGGTTCGAGTCTGGCACTCGTATCCAGCCCGCTGCTCGCACACCCTGGGCACGATCATCAGCACTGGGCCAGTGATTGGGTACATCTCTCATTGGCGCTGGGCGTCTTTGCTGTCGCGACGTCAGCGGCAATTGTTATTTACAGAAAAGCTAACAAGGAGTCTTGAACATGCTGCACACTCTCATCCATCAAATTGATCGCCTGATTGGCTTTCCTGAAGCATCTGCACACTGTGATATCCCGTGCAAAATCTATGATCCGTCCACGGCACAGATTGCCGCACTGACCGTGATTCGTATGGTTGACATGATCAACGAACTGCCCGACGAAAACCTTTCGCGCGCCCAGCAGGCACAGTTGTCACGTTTGGTCGCACAGAAAGAAGAGCATGCGATCAAGGTGAAAGAAGAAATCCGCGTGATTTGGGGTGACTACTTCAAGCAGCCGCAGTTTGACCAAGTGCCTGGCGTTCATGAGCTGGTCCACAACATCATGCTGCAGGGTTCTAAGTGCAAGCAGAACATTGATCGCGACGCAGGTGTTGCGTTGTTGAAGCTGGTCAACGAGTTTGCTGAAGCGTTCTGGAAAACCAAAGACGTTGATACGTACACCGCGACCTGTCCTTACCCGCCCAGCGAAAGCGTGGTGTATCCCAAGCTGGATGGCTAATGCTGGGTGTATTTCGTATTCGCGGGGATAGCATGTCGCCAGGCTTGCAGAGTGGCGATTTTGTCGTCGCGTTGACGGCGTTCTGCCGCGCCCGTCTTGGGCGTTTGTTGGTGGTGCGTCACCCGCAATACGGAATCATCGTAAAACGCGTCATCGGCATTGATGCCGATGACGCTTGCTGGTTGGGCAGTGATCATGAGGCGGGTGTCAGCAGCGAACGCATGGGGCGCGTGCTGTCTGACCACATTGTCGGTCGCGTGATCTGGCGCATCCGGGCGCGGCGATAATCAAGCCCGCTGTCTTGCACGCTTTTCCATCATCATTGCTCTCTGAGATCATCTCAGTCATTGAGAACAATCTGGCGTTCCAGTAACCGATCGCCCGATGTGCTCAAGACGACGAAGGCATAGGCGCCTGCCAGCTTGGGCATCTTAAAGGCGACGACCGCAAAACGATCACCTTCCGCCGTGAGTGCTTGCGCTTCACCCATGCGTTGTCGTTTGGCGTCTTCTAAGTGAATCGTGCCGACGAACCCGGTGGGGGCGTGCGGTATGATTTCCACCACCTCACCCAAGGTTGCCCGTGCGGGCGCGTTCAGTTCGAGGGTGGCGTCGAGCACGCGCAGCGGTTTTTCAGCCAGGGTTTCATTGGCCAGTGAGGTGAACCGCCAGGTGTAGTCGCCCGCGATAGCCGGGAGATCAAAGGTCAGAGCGGCGTATTCGCCGTCCGCATCGGTTTGGATGCGTTGGCTCAGCAGCGCGCCTCGGCGCCCGGCTTGTGTGAGTGACAGATGCCCGTCCAGCCCCGGCGGCGCGAGTAGGCCAGCGGTCACTCGGGTTGCCATGGGGGCGACTTCAGTCGCGTCAATGCTGATGTCGGCGGCCTCTACATACAGCGGTTTGTCCGCTTGCGTCTTCCCATCAGTGTCGGTGAAACGCACCGTGTATTCGCCAGCGATCGCCGGCGTTTCCAAGAGCACGGGCGCGTAGCCACCTTCGGGCGCCGCCTCGACAGCAGCGTAGGTGTACGACGTTTGCGATCGTGGGTCATACAAGTCGATACGACCTTGCAGATCGGCTGGCCCCGTCAGTTGCACTTCGACCGTGCTGGCGATCAAGACCGTGTCGGCGGCCACGAGTGTGAGTTCGTTAGCGATCACAGTGAGCGGTTTCTCGGCCAGGACTTCACCGGTGTCCACGTGCAGCAGCTTGAGGGTATAGTTGCCCGCTTGCGCCGGGGCTCTTAGCACGATGGGTTTGTAGCCGCCACTGGCAACGGGCTGGACGCGTTGATAGGTAATGGGTGTATCAGAACCGCTGGCAAACAGGTGCAAGCGGCCGTCCAAGCCGGCGTCAGCGAGCAGCTTGATCGTGACATCCGATGTGGCCTCAACGGTGTCAGGCGCGTCCAACACCACGTCCGGCAGATCGCTGGCGGGGGTGTTATCTGTGGCGGGTTTGGCGGTCTTGCGCAGCGCGTCTTCGAGCTCTTCGGCCGTGTCAGAGGGGAAATAGTCACCGCCGGTATTCTCGGCCAGGCAGCGCAGTTCGAGCTGTTCGTCACGACGCTTCACATCAAAGCCGATGACGTGCGCGGTAAAGTCGATGCCGTATTTTTCCAGCTCCGCGCCCAGCTCGCAGGGATCGTGACCGCAGGTTTCCTTGCCATCACTGACCAGGACGACCGTGGCTTTCAACTCAGAAAACCGAAGCTCTTCAGCGGCTTTGCGCACAGCCGACGACAAGGGCGTTTTACCTGTGGGTGTCAGTGGGCTGACGGCAGGGTCGAGTGTTTTACGCTGCAAGGGTGCAGGCGGCATAATCAGTTCGATGTCGTCACAGTTGCCTTTTTCGCGATGGCCGTACACCACCAGCCCGATATGGGTATCATCCGGCCAATCCTTTGCGAGCTCGCGCATGGCATCGCGGGCAATATCAATCTTGATGGCGCCGTCGACGCGGCCCCACATGCTGCCGGACGCATCCAGCACCAGCATGCGGGCTTCAGCCGCCCACAGTGACTCTGCGCAGAACAACAGCAGTGCCAGCGTCCTTAGCCGTGGCTGCGGACATCTGGCCAGCAAACAGCGTAAAATCATTGCTCGTCAATCCATAGACGTTAGGTTGTGTCGGCCCAAGCAGGCCAATGTGTTGAACGTATCGGCCTGGTAGAAGCAAGCTCCGTACCGCATTGTCGGCTCGGGGAGTGGACCGACCCTTTATTGAGCCCTAGGAGAGCCTGTATGTTGCCCTTTTTTGACGCACACCTTCACATCATCGATCCGCAATTCCCCTTGGTGCCGAACCAAGGTTACACACCCGATGCGTTCACCGTCAGTGACTACCGGGCGCGCACTGAGCATTGTGCGATTGTGGGTGGCGCGGTGGTGTCCGGCTCGTTCCAGGCCTTTGATCAGGCTTATCTGCGTGCCGCTTTGGCCGAGTTGGGGCCGACGTTTGTGGGTGTGACGCAGCTCCCGGCCTCCGTCACTGATGAGACGCTGTGTGATCTCCACCAAGCCGGTGTGCGCGCGATTCGGTTCAATCTCAAGCGTGGCGGTTCCGCTGAACTGCAGGACCTGGATCGCTTGGCGCGACGGGTTCACGAGGTGGTCGGGTGGCACAGTGAGCTGTACGTGGATGCGCGCGAGCTGCCAGATATTGCGCCCGTCTTGACGGCATTGTCGGCCGTGAGTATCGACCATCTCGGGTTGTCGCAGGCAGGTTTGCCGAGCCTGTTGAGGTTGGCAGAGGCGGGTGTGCGGGTGAAAGCGACGGGCTTTGGTCGTGGCGATCTCAAGGTTGCGCGCGTTTTGAGCGACCTCTATGCCGCCAATCCGGGATGTTTGCTGTTTGGTACGGATCTTCCGTGCACGCGCGCACCGCGGCCTTACTGTGATGACGATTGGCGGTTGATCGAGGACACACTTGGTGATGAGGGTGCGAAACGGGTAGGGTACGAAAATGCTTTCGCGTTTTACCGACTGCCTGAGGGCTAAAGTCAGCTTGAATCTTGCTTCGTGCATGACTATCATACGCGGTTTGATTTAGCGCCAATACACTGCGTTGCAGATTTTAGTAGGGAGTTCCCATGAAAAAAGGCATTCATCCCGAGTCCAACTATGTCATTTTCCGTGACACCAGTTGTGGCAAGGACTTTCGAATTCGTTCGACGTGCACGTCGGACAAGACCGTCGTCTGGGAAGATGGAAACACGTATCCGCTGGTAAATATTGACGTATCCAGTGCATCGCACCCGTTTTACACTGGCGAACGACGCAAAGCGACTTCCGAAGGGCGTATTGCGCAATTCAACAAACGCTTCGGTACACGCCAAAAAGGGGCCTAGAAGACTATGCAGGTATTGAGTTCACTGAAATCCGCCAAAGAGCGTCATCGAGATTGCCAAGTCGTGAGGCGACGCGGCCGGGTTTATGTTATTTGTAAAAGTAACCCTCGCTTCAAAGCCCGCCAAGGGGGCGTTAAGAAGAAGGGGTAGTTA
>DOIU01000324.1 GCA_003511825.1 Gammaproteobacteria bacterium
GGCGCTGTGGTCATTCAGGATGCAGAGGCCGACGACGACATGCTGGACGACATCGCCGACATCCTGATCAATCATCGAAACCGGCTGTTAGCGACATCACCCGACACCCAATAAAGGGGTCTGTGCAAGCTGGGTGTGACCTCGGCCTCTGTTTATTGAGGCCGAATAGCGCAGAATGTCGCCTCGTATCTGAGACCGTACCGCGTCATCTCCCCCAGTCGCTCATCATATCCCAGGACGCACTTTGCAAAACGGACGCCTACTCATAAGGTAAGACACCATGACAATGTCCTCTCTCTCTATCCTCAGGCAGGTGCGCGCACGCTGGCACTGCATCTTGTTTCTGGCCACACTCCTGCTGACGGCCTGCGGTGGCGGTGGCGGTGGCAGCGACACACCCGCCCCCAACCCTGGCGAAGGCGATCAGCAGGGTGAAACCCCTAACACGCCGGACCCAGCACCAGAGCTGGAAACGCGCGATATCGGTCTGTACATGAACGAGATCTTGCCCGAGATTCGACTCGCCAAACCGCTGGCAGTAGCGACCCGAGAGCGCAGACTGGAACGACATCCCTGGGTAGAACTCTATAACGCAACCGACGCGCCCATTGCGCTCGACGGCATGCAGCTGCGCGTTATCGGCGACGGTGACAAATCCTGGTCCTTCCCGAGTGGCATCAGCATCGCAGCGAAAACACACCTGATTGTGTTCGGTTCGGGTAAAGGCAACCTGTCTCCGGGGGGTGATCTGCACGCGGGCCTCTCCTTACACGGCGCCGAGCAGGTATATTTGCTGGATAGCGACGGAGCAGCCCTCGACGGCCTCACAACGGTTGCCGTGCCAGTGGATCAATCCTATGGGCGCTACCCCGACGGCGGTGATTGGGCCTATTTCTATGATAATGCAAGCCCAGGCGAACCCAATCGTAGCAGCGACTATACTTTCAGCCTGAATTGTCATGAACTGTCGCTATCGGTCGGCCAACCTTTTCAAACGCGTGTCTACCCAGCGCGCAGCGTTCAATGGTCATCGGACAATCCACGCATAGCCATCGACGCCGACGGCACGCTCGTCGCACAAGAAAATGCCGTGGGCGCCAATGCGCGCGCTCGGATTACTGCGACGGATTCCGAGTTGCATGCCAGCAGCTGCCAGGTGACGATCGTGAACTGGACGGCCAATCGCTCATCCTTGACCGTCGTGGGCACACCCAACGCAGACTTCCTGCTGGATAAGTTTGATGACAAACTCTACTTTACAACCCCAGGTAAGTTGTTCGCGTCAACGGACGGGCTAGATAGCGCCACTCAAGTGGGTATATTCCCACCAACCCCCTCAGAACCGATCATGAAGAAAACCCCTTACGGTTACTTCGCCAGCAGTGGGAACCAGATCCATACCACGCAAGACTTTAACCAATGGGATGTCTCCCTCAACATGCGGCACAAGACCTTGCAACACGGTTTCTCGCATTTTTTTGATAACCAAGACAACACCAGCTATCTCTATGCGGGCGAGTATTCCGTGGGCAACGCGAATGCGCACTCAGTCTACCGGGGCGTTGACCAGGGCAACGGCGTCGATTGGGAAGAAGTGCTTTACTTTGATTCTCTGCAAGACTTCTTTGATGACAAAACGCGGCTGGACACCATACGACACATCCACGTCGTGGTGACCGACCCCTATACCGGCCACGTCTGGGTGGGCACAGGCGACAATAACCAACATTCTCGCCTCTACTACTCAAAAGACAATGGTGACACCTTTACATTGATCGGTATCGGCTCGCAGAAGTTTCGGTCTCTGTCGATCTGGTTTACTGAAGACTACGTGTACTGGAACATGGACAGCGAGCTTGTCCCGCAACACGTCTATCGCATACCGCGCAGCGTGTTTCGTGAACATGGGCACTGGCCGTCACTGACGCCGGAAATCAGTAATGGCAACACAAAGCCTGGCACCACGTATTTAGTCACTGCCTCCAATGGGGGCCTACCGATCGAAACCGGCGGTATCTATACGGAGAACGAACGTCGCAGCCTCGATGGCGCAAACCGAGTCCGTCCCGTTGAAGATCCACAGTATGATTATTCCGAAGATGTCGCAGAGCTGACCCACGCGTCGCATTGGTATCACCTGTGGGTGAAAGACCAGAACAATGAAGACGTCTTGATTATGAACACCTCCGCCGAAGGTATCGAGCAATACCGACGCGATGGATTGAGCCGTACGTTTGGATTTAAAGAACGTGCCGACGGTTCTGTCGATGTTCAGGAATTGCTGGCCATGCCCTCAGATACGCCCGAGACACACACGCCCTACACGCAGCTGCGACCGCATTTCCAAGACGCGCAAGGGTATGTTTTTTTCCAAGGGCGCAACACCGCGCATCGGATTTACAAAATGCGCCTACATTGGGTTGATCAATAACGCTGTTACTCATCGCGGCGGACATGCCTGTCCGCCGCACACCCGCCTTGAAGACAAATCCTAGCAGATAGCGCATACTGCCTCCTTTCGCGAAGACTTGCTTGGGAGACCGCATGAAGTACCACCACTTGGGCCAAACCGATGTCTCGGTGAGCCAAATCTGCCTCGGCAGCATGACCTGGGGTTCACAGAACACCCAAGCCGAAGCCCACCAGCAGATTGACTATGCACTCGACCAGGGCGTGAATTTTATCGATACCGCCGAGATGTATCCCACCACACCGGCTGCTGCCAAAACTGTTGGTCGCACCGAAGAATACATCGGCAGTTGGTTTGCCAAAACCGGCAAGCGTGATCAGATTGTATTGGCGACCAAGGTCACCGGGGAGGGTCTCAAATGGGTGCAGCAAGGTATCCCCATCAGCCCCGAAAAAATCCAAAAGTCCCTCGACGGCAGTTTGCAGCGACTGCAAACGGACTATGTCGATCTTTACCAGTTACACTGGCCAAACCGAGGCTCCTACCACTTCCGACAAAACTGGCAATATGACCCTACCACGCAAAACCGGGAAGAAACGCGCGACCATATCCGCGCTGTACTCAATGCCCTTAAAACACTGATCGATGCCGGTAAAATACGTCACATTGGCTTATCCAATGAAACCTGCTGGGGCGCCAGCCAGTTTCTGGACATTGCAGCCGCCGAGGGCCTGCCGCGAGTTGTCTCAATCCAAAATGAATACAGCTTAATGTATCGGACGTTCGATCTGGATCTGGCAGAGCTGGCGCACAATGAACAGATCGGCTTGCTGGCCTATTCGCCACTGTCAGCGGGTATGTTAAGCGGAAAGTACTTTGGCGGACGCATCCCAGAGGGCTCTCGCCGCGCACTGAACAAAGACCTGTTCAGACGCTACAATGCGCATTCGATACCGGCTGTGGACGCCTACACCAAGCTCGCTCAAGAACACGGCATTGATCCGTCACAGATGGCACTTGCATTTTGCTTGACTCGTCCATTCATGGCGTCAGTTATTATTGGTGCCACAACGATGGCGCAATTGCAGACCGATATTGAAGCGGCAGAATTAACGCTAAATGATGATGTCATGGCAGACATTGCCAAGATTTACCGCAAATACCCCATGCCTTTTTAGCGAGCGTTTGATGACTGCCTGACTTGCATTGGAAACACGGAAAAGGTCGCAATCAGCGGCCATTAATACAAGCTATGCGGCCTGAGAGGTGTGAGTTGGCGAGGTTAAGGATCAACCTGCATGGAAGCACAAATAATATCAAAGACGCCGTAGTTATAGACGCAAAATTGGAAATGATGCAGATGCCGTAGGTCGTTTTTTTGCAGATTTTCTTCATCGGCGACGCGCGATAACCAATCAGACTTGGTGACCTCAAAGGCCACATCATCTTCAACAACTCCCTCGTGTAATGGCTGCGTCCAGCGGTAGCGCAATACGCCATCAAAAGTGACAACAACCTCTTCGTCATGCCAGTTCTTAAAGCCATAGGTCACAATTTGTTCGCGCATTTCAATATATGGCAAACGAATCGAAGAAATTCGAAGACTGAGCTTTTTTTTCTTTTCTCTGGAAACCAACGTATTGCCTGTCTGGTAGTACTGGCGAATATCAAGGGGAAAAAGTGTCGTGCGTATTGCCCTATAATGCCGCGAATTCAGTAACAATCAAGTCACAATCATACATGTTACTGACGCCTCCCGATTCGCCGATAATAACAGGTATTTTGCAATCAACAAATAACCCTAGCGACGAACAGGCCGCACTTGTAGCAAGCACTTGCTCAATATACTCCCCAAAAAATACTGCTTTTTTAAAAACAGGTTAATAATTCAGAACAGAATGCGTACATTATCCTTTGCAAGCATGACCCAATAAATTAGAAATGCAACAAACTCTGCCGAATACCAGTACATTTTGATCAAATAACTGAACAACTTTATCCAGCCAGTTGATTGGGCCACGCATAATACCGTTTGACAAGCCGCTACCCTTCGGCCAAAAAAGAAGTTGCTTGCAGACGAAAAAAAACGCCACAAAAATGGCGCATCGTGGGGTTTTAGGGAGTTACAGAGCCAGCGTTGTTGATGACGGAGCGGTCTTGGCGCAAGGATTCTCGGGTGTTAGTACCGCAAAATCTCCTTGACGCAACTGCAACCGCGTCAAGGTATTCGACAACGCAGCATCCAGACCCGCCATGGTCTCTGCATAGAGCATCAGACCCAGGGTATACGGCCATTCGCGCGTTGGGAGCCCTGACCAGCACATGCCCCTCTGAGCAGCACCAATACCCGCCAGACGTGATTCAATATTCGCAGTTGCGGCATCACTCACTGATGCCAATAAGAACAGATGACATGCACGACGCTCAGCATCGGCCTCAATGCCATAACGGCGCACGACGCCGCAACGCACCATCGTCTGCAAACTGGTGATCAGTTGACGCGGGCGTACACCCGCGCGGCGCGCTAAATACGCATAGGGTTGGCTGCAAACAGGTAGCCCCGGTCTGACGGCACGTATAACGTGCTGCTCATCATCGGACAAAACGTATTCGTTAGCCACCCAGTCTCGGCGTCTGTGCAACGGCAACACCCTGCTGCCGGCGATATAGCCTGACGCAGCAATCTCGGTATGATCAAACTCACGCAGCACCGGCAGTCGCCGATACCGATACCGGTGTAGCTCCAATTGTTCGTGCAAATAGCGCTCAACATCAACACGCGCATCGAGCGTCAACTGGAACCAGAGGTCATAGTCGTGAGCATAGGCGCGAATGCGGCTAATCGCGCTGTTAAACGCAATTTTTGCGAGTAAATCCCGGCGTGCCCGCCCTTGAGCACTCACCGCCACCGTCACCGGCGCGTCGATCGCATTGGGGCTGAACACCGGACCGATGCGCCGAATATACCCACGCTCAAACAAGCCACGCACGGTCTGCAACACCGCGCTTTCCTGCGTGTTGAATTGGTCAGCGATACAACGGAATGGGCGCTCGGAAAACGGAAAGTGGTCCCGATACGCAGTCATGATGTGCTGTTCGAGCGTATTCAACGGGTATCACCTGCAAGCATAAGCATGGAAGTCACAACGCGTATGACAACGGGCTGTCAGGCTCACAGTAATGCAGATACGTCCCTGAATTTACGCGCCAGTCATGTAGCGATTGTCCACCGATTGTGGACAAAACCCAGTGCGGTGGCTTTGATCTTCATCAAAGCGCCAATAAGCAACGCCTGAACATGGCATCAGCGAGTCACACGACATCCAGTGATTTGCCCACCCGCACGAACGCATCGATCGCCTGCTGCAGGTCTTCGCGGGTGTGCGCGGCAGACATCTGCGTGCGAATTCGCGCCTGCCCGTGGGGTACC
>DOIU01000170.1 GCA_003511825.1 Gammaproteobacteria bacterium
AAGAGAAACTGCCAAGGAGCGTCTCCTTGAAACCGATGAGCCAGGGGCAATTTGTAGTTCCGCAACACCTGTTCGGCATCAATATTCCCTTCAACACTGACACGTGTAAAAATTGAGGGATCTTGCTCATCACGTGATGCGCGGATCCGCACCGGCTTGCCGAAATACTCAGCCGACAGCACATCTGCGACCAGATCCCGTTCGGAGAAGTGGACCCTGCCTCTGAGCTTCTCCAAATCAAAACCGAAGCGTGGGGAATACCAACGGTTGCCCGCCAAATCCAACTCGCCCTTGACGCGTATCTTATCCACACTGAATTGCTTAAGCGGCACGCCCAACTCAATACTGACTCCCATGCCGCCTTCGAGCGTGGAGCCGCCAAGGACAGGCTCTAGCAAACCATCCAGAGGTGATTGTTGCACAAACTCCATGAGATTCTCGCTGTCGCCCAACAGCGTTGCGTGAAGCGCAATATCAGCTTGTTTCAGGCTTGCAATACTGCCATTTACTGTACTCAGTCGATTACCCGCGACAACGCCATCGCTGACATCAAAACTGATGGCATCACGGTCAAACCTAACTCGCGCCTGCAGCGCCTGCCCTTCCGGCCATCCATCAAGGTATTTCAGCTGCCCGTCGTCCATACGGATGCGCGCAGAAAACTCCCCAGAACCGTCCGCATACGGAAATCCTTTGGTGGGACCACTTAGATGTAATTCCCCCTCACTGAGGTCGCCAGCAATAAAGGCTTCATCAAGCCACTTGACCAATGCCGGATGCATCCGCCCAGTAGGATAATACAAGTGAATATGAGCGGCATCGGCCTTTTCTACGGACGCCTGCAAATCTAACCACGCAGGAGACTGGCCGCGCTTGCGCACCTGGAACTGCACACTCCCATCCACGTGCTCACTCGCTACTCGGATAGGGCTGCTCTGAATCTCAAAGCCATCAGGGGTGATTTCAAACGCGACGCGCCCATCCAGTGTTCGCGCATCAATGGGTTGACGAAACCATCGCGGCATCATGAAGCGAAACGCATCATCGTCAATCACAATCTCGCCCCGATTGTTTTGCAACGTCAGCTGGCCATCAAAACTGCTGACACCGGGCAACTTGGCGTAGGCCTGTACACCGACATTGTTAAACGTCGCTCTTGCAGCCTGGAATCGGGGCTTTGCGCTTGTTTGATCAAGGGATATCGCCCAATCCTCGATCTTACCAGTCGGTGCCAACGCTTTCATTCGAGGCATCCAGGATTCAGCAAGCGGCAAACCTTCCCACACCCGCGCAAATGATGACAACGCCGCCAAGTCAATTTCCGGGCCTCTCAGATCCAGGTAAGAAAGCCGCTTGTCTTGTTCATTCGCTACCCGCAAATAGCCTTCAATCAGCGACGATGCATCCGACATCTCACCGACAGATAGCTCTCGGACACCCACCAGCATCGAGTCATCTTGCCGTTTAACGACGATATCCGCTTGCACTTGTCGAGACTGCCACCGCGCATCCGCAGCGGGATTTTCGAGGAGGACATCGCGAGTATCTGAGAGCAAGCGCAATGACTGCAAGCCAACTTGCGACCATGCGCCCCAGAGCTGCAAATCAGATACGCCCGCAACAGATAAAGGAACGATATCGGGCTGCAAATCAAACAAAGACGCCAAATTGAGATTGTCAGTATGCAGATGGAACTGCCCATTGGACTTCAGTAAATCAGGCCTGGCCCCAGAAAAATCCACCGACAACGAGACCTGACCCGCACTGATACCGGGCACTCGGGCGTCCAGCCGCAACTGATGCAAGCCAGCGTTGTTTCTGGCGCGAATGTTCAAGTCGCGCAGTTGCACGTCGATGCGTTTATGCTTATCGATAAGATGGATGCGAGAATCGAGCAATGCGACGCTGTCAGCACTCATCAGCCAGCCCAATACGTCAACACTTTGGGCGCCTCCGCTTTTTTCGCCATCGATCTGATGCCCGTAGGCGCGGATTTTCTTTGACCCCAAGTACTCAACGGACAAATCCACGCCAACAATCGCCATTTCACGAATCTGCCACCCTCCGTTAAGCCATGAGCGGAACAAATCCAGATCCAGCAGAATCTCGTCAATTTGTACATCCTGACCACGCTCCACACCCGAGACGAGCATGACATCTTCCAATACCAAGCGCGGCCCCACACCATGCCAACTCAGCTCCAGCGCACCAATTTCGACGGGATTATCGAGACGCTGACTGACATAACGCTCAATTTCAGCGCGATACTGACCAAGAAATGGGAAGCTGATGCGAGCTGCACCGGTGACAACGGCGGTAAGCACCAGCAGAGAGAAAACCAATAATAAGGTCCAGCGCAGGGTGTGATGCGCGACGTGTTTCATGCAAAGACAACCTTTCTAAACAAGCACCACGTCGTATTGTTCGCGGGTATACATGCTTTCGCCCTGAAGACGAATGGGGACACCAATAAACTCTTCGAGCTCTGCCACATCTCCAGACTGTTCATCTAAGAGCAAGTCCGTCACCTCGGTTGACGCGACGACCGTCAGCGAACTAACACCAAACTGACGCACCTGCCGGATAATTTCACGTGTAATTTCGTAACACACCGTTTCTGCTGTTTTCATGGTCCCGCGTCCACTGCAGGCAGGGCAATCACTCGTCAAGACGTGTTCCAGGCTCTCCCGAGTGCGCTTACGGGTCATTTCAACCAAGCCAAGCGAAGAGACTTCACACACTTGCGTGCGTACCGGATCCCGTTGCAAATATTTATCAAACGCTCGCATAACCTGTTGCCGGTGTTCCTGGGTTGTCATATCAATAAAATCAATGATGATAATCCCACCCAGGTTTCGCAAACGCAACTGCCGCACAATCGCCTGCGCAGCTTCAAGATTAGTCTTAAAAATAGTTTCTTCTAGGTTGCGATTCCCTACAAAGCCACCGGTGTTGACGTCTATAGTGGTCATGGATTCCGTTTGATCGATCACCAAGTAGCCACCCGACTTGAGCTGGACCTTTTTATCCAACGCCTTCTGGATCTCATCCTCCACACCATAGATATCAAAAATGGGCCGTTCGCCCGGATAGTGCTCAATTTTATCGGACAACTCTGGCACATACTCATCGCAAAACTCATGGGCTAGCTGCGAGGTTTCGCGCGAATCAATGCGTATGCGCTCAATATGCTTTCCTTTGATATCTCGCAAGGTCCTCAGGACCAAGGGCAAATCTTTGAAGACCACTCTGCCGACGTCCTTGTCCTGTAGCTTTTCCGTCACGGTCTGCCAGACCTTGCGCAAAAACTGCATGTCATTGGCCAACGCTTCTTCCGTGACCCCTTCTGCTAAGGTGCGCACAATGAAGCCACCATCATCCTCATGAATCAGCTCCTGGACGAGTGTCCGCAAGCGCTCCCGCTCTTCTTCTTCCTCGATCTTGGTGGATACGCCTATGTTGCCCTCATTCGGCATTAAGACGAGATAGCGCGACGGGATGGTGAGATTGGTGGTCAAACGCGCTCCTTTGCTGCCTAGCGGGTCTTTGATCACCTGCACGACCACAAGCTGCCCTTCAGCCAAGCTCTCGTGGATTGACCGATTCCCATTGCGCTCTTCAGCACTTGCTTCCGGCGTACTGGTTCGCGCCAAGTCAGCTGCGTGTAAAAACGCAGCGCGCTCCAATCCGACATCAACAAACGCAGCTTCCATCCCGGGTAGCACGCGCACAACTTTGCCGACATAAATATTGCCGACCAACCCCCGTTTCTTAGCCCGCTCAATCAATACTTCCGTCAACATGCCATTTTCAACGTAAGCGACACGGGTTTCTTGCGGGGTGACATTGATCAATAGTTCTTCGGCCATAAGTGTTTAGATTCTTCTGCTTGCGTTATGGTTCCGGGCATCGCGTTTGCAGGCATTTCATGTGAGTCGGGTTATTCAGCGAGCACTGGCGCGCCCGCCTTTTGCAGCAACTCCGCCGTCTCGAACAACGGTAAGCCGACGACGTTGGAGTAGCTACCATGGATGCTCTTTACCAACGTGGCACCCAGCCCCTGAATGGCATAAGCACCTGCCTTTCCCATCGGCTCGCCGGACTGGCAATAGGCCCGAATCTCTTTTTTTGTCAATGCTTTAAAAGTCACTTCCGTTTTGACGACGCAATGAAACAACGCCCCCTCACAGACTATAGCAGTGCCAGTGAAGACGTCGTGTGATTTTCCCGACAGGCTCGCGAGAATACTCGCAGCTTGCGTCAATGAGGCAGGTTTTCCGATCGGTTCACCCTCCAGCACGATCAGCGTATCGGCAGCAACAATCGGGATCAAATCATTATCCGAGGCAACAGCCATGGCCTTTGCGCTGGCCAAACGCACCACTCGCGTGTCAACAGATTCATTCGGCAACGGCTTTTCGTCGATACCACTGACGCGCACCTGCACGCGGAAACCCAATTGTTCAAGCAACGCCAATCGACGTGGCGATTGGCTGGCCAATATGATTTCGCGATGACGGAGAGACACCCTCAACTCTCTTTGTGTGATATCAACATGTTGTTTACCACAACAGCGGCCCGCACTGCCAGCAAGCTCAATTGCCCACACGGTCTGAAGGGTCGAATATCCGCACCTCTCGGGTATACTTTGTGGGCTTTAAAGCTCACACGTTCCATCTGAATAGATCAACAGGGAGTTCGCATGAAAAAAATAACCGTGGTTGGCACCGGATTTGGCGCGCTCACTACCATCAGAACATTGCGAAAACGCGACAAACATGCCGAGATCACGGTAATAGGCAAAGAGCAGGAATTTCTCTATTACCCCAGCCTTATTTGGGTACCGTCTGGCCTTCGCACACACAAAGATATTTCCGTCAATTTGACGAATTTTTTTGCGAAGCACCAGGTGAATTTCCATCCTGATGCCGCCGAGCGACTCGAAGCAGGTGGGCGCAAGGTCGTCACCGAAAATGGAACTGTTGAAAACGATGCACTGGTAATCGCAACCGGTGGGCGCTATCTGCAAAAGCTTCCAGGCATTGAGCACGTTACGATCCCCTGTCGAGGTTACGCGGATGCCGAAAAATTTCGACAGTCACTCCATGCGCTCAAAAAAGGCACAATTGCCTTCGGCTTTAGCGGTAATCCGAACGAAGGATCAGCGATGCGGGGTGGGCCTATATTCGAGTTTTTATTCGGTACACACACGCTCTTAAAAAAACAAGGGCGTCGCCAGGACTTTCGTCTCGCATTCTTTTGCCCTTCACCTCGACCTGGACAGCGGATGGGCGATAAAGCCGTCAATCGTCTGCTAACGTGCATGAAAGATAGTCAGATCGACCTGCACATTGGTCATAAGCTTAAAGGATTCACCGAAAACAGCGTCAAAACAGAGGCCGGTGAATTCCAGGCAGACCTCGTCGCGTTCATACCAGGTATGACTGGCAGCGCATGGCTGCAAGACGAGAGCCTGCCGAAGTCCCCCGGGGGATTCTTACGTGCCAATGAACAGTGCCAGGTAGAAGGATTACCACACGTCTATGCCGTCGGTGACTGCGCGAGCTTTCCCGGCCCCGATTGGAAACCCAAGCAAGCTCACATGGCAGACTTGCAAGCCATTTGCGCAGCTAATAACGCGCTCGCCGCCTTAAATGGCAAACCGGCAAACCAGACATTCCGCACTGAGCTGGCATGCATCGTTGACAGTACTGACAAAGGCATGTTCGTGGCTCGCACCAGAAAGCACAACTTCATGCTACCGTCGTTGACGGTCCTGCATTGGCTGAAACGCTTTTTTGAGTGGTGGTATTTGCGAGCATATCGCTAATCAGCGATCGGTTTTAGTCGCAATGGTCTGATACGCCTCTGCAATAGCAAGTACAGCAAACGACAAAAGCATACGCGCACAAAAAAGGGCCTGACCGGCCCTTTTCAGAATAGCCATGTTGGCGGCGAGCCTCCGAAGCGAGTGATTACCGCTTCGAGAACTGCGTAGCACGACGTGCTTTGCGCAAGCCCACTTTTTTACGCTCAACCTTGCGCGAGTCACGGGTTAACAAACCAGCCTTACGCAGAGGTGAACGCAATTCTTCGTTGTAGGAGAGCAGCGCACGCGCTATCCCCAGGCGAATAGCGCCTGCTTGACCACTGTCACCGCCACCGGCAACTGTGATATTGAAATCAAACTGGTCAACCGCTTCGGCTGTTTCGAGCGGTTGACGCACGACCATGTGCGCAGTTTTACGCCCGAAGTAATCTTCAAGCTTCTGATGATTGATCGTGATCGCACCAGTACCTGCACGCATGAACACTCGCGCGCTGGATGTCTTTCGGCGACCTGTTCCGTAATAGCTTTGCTCAGCCATGATTCATCTGCTCTCTGGTATTCTTTCTAGATATCTAAAGGTTGCGGCTGCTGGGCGGCATGCTGGTGTTCTGGGCCGGCGTAAACGCGCAGCTTTCGATACATTGCCCGACCCAGCGGGTTTTTGGGCAGCATGCCTTTTACTGCGAGCTCAATGATGCGCTCTGGCGCCTGCTGTTGCAGCTTTTCAAAACTGATGGTTTTCAGGTTACCGATGTAGCCAGTCGACCGATGATACATCTTATCTTTCGCTTTATTGCCGGTGACACGCACTTTGGACGCATTCACGACAATAATGTGGTCGCCCGTGTCAACGTGTGGTGTATAAGTCGGCTTATGCTTGCCTCGCAATCGAAGTGCGATTTCTGATGACAAACGACCGAGCGTCTTACCCTCGGCATCGATCACATACCACTGACGCTTGACTTCAGCAGGTTTGGCACTGAAGGTTTTCATCCCAGGCTCCAAAAACGGTGTTAGATAACGCGAGACTATCCCCCGCGCGGAAAAGCAGGCAAGTATACGTCTGTCTTATCGAAGTCTCAAGCCTTTTATGAAACCAATAATCACTATCTAGATTCATAAATTAAAGCTACCTATTTCCTAAAGATTACTTTAGACTTTGTGGGGTCTTTCGAGAGTGGCGAAAAAGAATAGAACACATCGCGGTCATAAGACCGCGATGAAGCCACCATAGGAGGATGGAGGAGGAACCGTCTTGCTCAGACAATAAAAATACTGCTGAGCGCTCCAAACAGCCCTTTCCGTGGCCTGTTCACTTGTTAAAAACGACACGGCCTGTGAAGGCCGTGTCAAGTCCACCGTAGGAGGATGGAGGAGGAAATCGTTAGAACCGGACAGGTCTATTAGAATATAGTCATATTCAAAATACAGCTCTGTCAACATCTTTAAAACGGTCGTTTGATTTTTTTGCTAACCCGACTGTTTTGCAGCTCTTGGGGAATAATATATAGGCTTGCTGCGACGCAGTAAAGGGCTTTTTGCCCTTATTTTGTTAAATCTCTAGAATCATTTCCTGTTTTAACCCCAAACCGATACGCAATCAGACCTATCATTCAAAATTTACGTCACGTATCTCATAGTCATGGGTAATTTCTGCGGTTTTTTCAAGCATCTTGCTCGCTGAACAGTATTTTTCGGCTGACAAATTCACCGCACGCTTAACATGACTGTCCGCAACACCTTTTCCTGTGATCACAAAATGAATATGGATGCGCGTGAAAACCTGCGGAATGTCCTCAGATCGCTCAGCCGCTAATTCGACTTCACAATCAATCACTGGTTGGCGTGCCTTTTTCAGCATGGCCATAACATCAAACGCCGTGCAACCGCCCACGCCGAGCAGCAACATCTCCATAGGACGCACGCCTAGATTGCGACCGCCATGCTGTTCAGCGCCATCCATGACAACGGAATGGCCGCTCCCAGATTCGCCCACGAAACTCATATTGTCCAACCACTTTACTCTTGCGCGCACGCGTCCTCCGGGTACTTGTGTGATGCCTGTCTCAGTTCCAGACAAACAGTGAAGAATCCCAAAATTCTGCCGAAGAAATAACCGACATACAACGAATAAATCACAGGTTGGATGTTGCAGTCCTGTGAAATAAATACTCAAGTTGGAGACTAGAAGGATAATGCTACCGTTACGCGCAATCACAAAACAGGCTGAGTGGCTTGAGACGTTTCTCCGGCACAGTCATCGCCGACAGCACTCCGCAAAAACCACCATTATTCACCACGGCGACGAGCCCGATACGCTCTACTACATCATTAGTGGTTCTGTCAGCGTGGTCATTGAAGACGACGACGGTCGTGAGATCGTGCTCGCCTATCTCAATAAAGGCGACTTTTTTGGTGAAATCGGCCTGTTTGACGAAGAAAGCCAGCGCAGTGCGTGGGTTGTCGCCCGCAACAAATGCGAACTGGCTGAAATGAACTACGAACAATTCAAGAGGCTCGCGAATCAATCCCCTGACATCTTGTTCGCACTCTCTTCTCAAATTGCGACGCGCCTGCGCAAAACCAGCACAAAAGTGCGCGACTTGGCGTTTCTCGACGTGACCGGTCGTGTGGCCTCCACGCTACTGGATCTCGCCAAGCAACCCGACGCCATCACTCACCCTGACGGCATGCAGATCCGCATCACGCGCCAAGAGATCGCTCGCATCGTCGGCTGCTCTCGGGAGATGGTAGGACGCGTTCTGAAAGAGCTCGAAGAGCGCGGTTTGATCCACGCACGTGGCAAGACGATGGTGATTTACGGCACGCGCTAGGATCCATCGCTCGCATAAAAAAGGCGGCCAGTGGCTGCCTTTTTTATGCGTCGTAGAAAAGCTGCCGTAAAGCGGCCCCGGGGTCTGCCTCACGCATAAAAGCCTCTCCCACCAAGAACGCAGGCACGCCGGCCTGACGCATACACGCCACATCTTCGCGCGCCAGAATACCGCTCTCGGTAACCAGCAGCGTGCTATCGGGCACCGAGTCAAGCAACCCTAACGTCGTATCCAAGCTCACTTCAAACGTGCGCAGATTGCGATTGTTAATCCCTACCAAATCAGCGTTCAAATGCAACGCGCGTTGCAACTCCGCTGCGTCGTGGACCTCAACCAACACATCCATACCGAGCTCTAGCGCCAAGCCGTGCAGCTCAGCCAACATTGCGTCGTCTAGCGCCGCAACAATGAGCAAGATACAGTCTGCCCCCAAGGCTCGCGCCTCATAGACTTGGTAAGGTTTGATCACAAAATCCTTGCGGATGACAGGTAAAGCACAAGCGGCTCTTGCCCGCTCAAGATACGCGTCAGCCCCCTGAAAGAAATCGATGTCAGTCAATACAGACAGACATGCAGCACCGCCGAGCGCATAACTTTTTGCGATCGACGCCGGCTCAAAATCCGCGCGAATCACCCCCTTACTCGGTGAGGCCTTTTTGATTTCAGCGATCACTGCGGGCTCTCCGGCCGTCGCCTTGGTGCGCAACGCATCGGCAAACCCTCTTACCGTCGCCCCATCCGCACTGCGCGCCTTCATCGAGGAAAGGTCAACTTGCCTAACACGCTCCTCAATCTCAGCCGATTTGCGTGCGAGAATTTTCTTGAGGATGTCGGGAGTATCTGTCATTGCACCGCCAACGATTGGGTTAAGGCAACAAATGCGTCCAACTTACGCCGGGCCCTGCCATCGGTAATGACTTCGCGCGCCAGTTGGACGCCGGACGCCATATCGTCGGTGAGATCTGCCATATAGATAGCGGCGCCTGCATTCATGAGTACTGTATCGCGAGCGGCGCTTGGTTCGTTGGCCAACACACCTTGAATCATCGCCAAACTCTCAGCAACGCTCTCGACTTGAATGTTCGCCAAGGGCTGGCGTTGCAAACCGAAATCCTCTGGGGAAAACGTCATCCGTCGCAGCTCACCATCGCGCAACTCAACGCATTGCGTGGGCGCGCTGATGGAGAACTCATCCAAACTATCATCCGCGCGGACAACCATCACCCGCTCACCGCCGAGCTCTCGCAGCACCTCAGCCATTGGCTCCAACAACTGGCTATCGAACACGCCCAGCAGCATGTTCGTAACACCAGCAGGGTTGGTCAGAGGGCCGAGCACGTTGAAAATTGTACGAACCCCCATCTCTTTGCGCGGCCCGATGGCATGCTTCATCGCACTGTGGTGGAGCGGCGCAAACATAAACCCCAGACCGATCTGAGCAATTGATGCGGCGACTTGCTCGGCAGACAACTGTAAATTCACGCCTGCTGCTTCTAGCAAGTCGGCACTGCCAGACGAGCTGGATACCGCGCGATTCCCGTGCTTCGCCACAGTCCCACCGGCAGCGGCCACCACAAAGGCGCTCGCCGTCGACACATTAAAGGTATGACAAACATCCCCGCCAGTACCCACAATATCGACCAGATGATCAGCGTTGACGATCACCGGCGTCGCCAGCTCGCGCATGACGCGCGCGGCAGCGGTGATTTCGGTGACGGTTTCTCCCTTCGCGCGCAGCGCCACCAAGAATCCGCCAATCTGCGCGTCAGTCGCCTCGCCCTTCATTATTTGACGCATGACCTGCTGCATTTCGTCTGCATCAAGGTCTTGCCGCTCAAGTACTTTTGCTAACGCGCTTTTTATCGCCATGATGTCTCCTCACACACTAGGGGCGCAGAAAATTTTTTAGCAAATCATGCCCGAATTGCGACCGTATTGACTCTGGATGAAACTGCACGCCTTCGATGTCAAAGGTCTTATGCCTGACACCCATAATCTCGTCGATGTCGCCATGACTGTCTTCCGTCCAGGCCGTGACTTCCAAACACTCGGGCAAGGTCGCCTTATCAATGACCAGCGAATGATAGCGCGTGGCCTCAAAAGGCATATCCAAGCCGCGGAAAACACCCTCACCGCGATGATGCATCGCTGACACCTTGCCATGCATAATTTCTCGCGCATGCACAATGTTACCGCCGAAGACCTGTCCGATGCTTTGATGCCCCAAGCACACACCAAGGATAGGCACCTGTCCTGCGAAGGCTTTAATGACAGCCATGGAAATACCGGCTTCGCTCGGCGTGCACGGCCCTGGGGAAACCATGATCTTGGTCGGTTGCAGGCGCTTAATGCCGGCAAGATCAATCTCATCGTTCCGACGAACGTGGACGTCAGCACCCAACTCACTCAGATATTGCACCAGGTTGTAAGTGAAGGAATCGTAGTTATCAATCATTAATAACATGGCCGCCCCCTCACCCTTGTTTGCCGTCTAAGCCGGCCTCAGCCAAGCTTACCGCCCGAAACACAGCCCGACCTTTGTTCATTGTTTCTTTCCATTCCAGCTCAGGCACCGAATCGTAAACAACGCCCGCTCCCGCTTGAATGTGTAAGCGTTCGTCTTTAATGACAGCGGTGCGGATAGCGATGGCGGTATCCATATTGCCAGTCCATGACATATAACCCACAGCGCCCGCATAGACGCCACGCTTAACGGGCTCCAGCTCATCGATGATTTCCATCGCACGAATTTTGGGAGCACCACTCACCGTGCCCGCGGGAAAGGTCGCCCGCAACACATCCATGGCGCTGAGATCTCCGGCAAGCCGACCTTCAACATTGGAGACAATGTGCATAACATGCGAGTAGCGTTCAATTTGCATTTCATCCGTGAGTTTGACACTGCCGGTGTGGCTCACACGACCGACGTCATTGCGCCCTAGATCAATCAGCATCAAGTGCTCCGCCAGTTCTTTAGGATCTGCCAGCAGCTCGTGCTCCATAGCCAGGTCCTCGGCGTCATCGCGTCCGCGGCGTCGCGTACCTGCAATGGGCCGCACAGTCAGCGTGTCATCCTCCAGCCGCACCAAAATTTCCGGGGAGGAACCTACAATCTGAAAGTCGCCCAGATCGAGGTAAAACATATACGGCGACGGGTTTAGACTTCTCAATGCGCGATACAAGTCCAGGGGCGGGGCTGTATAAGGCACACTCATGCGCTGGGATAACACCACTTGCATGATGTCGCCGTCGATAATGTACTGGCGCGCCTTACGCACCGCGTCCTTATACCCTTCTTCCGTGAAGCCCGAGACAAAATCCGACTCACTCACCTCGCGTGGGCTGACCGCTGGCTGATAGCCGGGCTGGCGATTGCGCAGCGCTGATTCAAGTACCCTCAGACGGTCTCGGCCTTGGTCCAATTCGGACTCATCAACATGCAACAGCAGAAACAGCTTGCCGGCCAGATTGTCGAATACCACCACTTCATCGGACACCATGAGCACCATATCAGGTGTCCCGAGCGCATCCGGCTTCTCTACCGCCGCGAGACGCGGCTCGATATAGCGCACCGTGTCATAGCCAAAAAAACCGACCAATCCACCGGTAAAACCTGGCAGTCCGGGGGCTTGCCGTGTGCACGCCAAACGTTGTATCTGATCAATCCAATCCAGTGGATTGTCAACCTCAAAGGAAGCATGGCACGCGTTGCAATACTCAATATCAATACGCTGCCCAAACACCTTAATGATGATGTCACAGGGCAATCCGATGATGGAATATCGCCCCCATTTCTCTCCGCCCTGGACGGATTCGAACAAATACGAATGCGGGCCTGAGGCGAGTTTCAGGTAAGTGGACAGCGGCGTGTCGAGGTCAGCGAGGATTTCGCGGCTGAGAGGTGTGGTTTTTCGATCGAGTCCGGCAAAGCCGATAAATGCTTCAGGGGTCATGCTGTTACCTTCATATCAATAACGTTAACGGGCAAAGGGCGTAGTTCAGTTTCGCCAAGCGTCCTGTCGCCAACGTACATCTATGAAGTGCAAAATCATCATGGGCCAAATGGGTTTGTTTATGGATCTATCTGAGTGGCAATGCTATCAGGAAATGTCACGCATATACAGGGCCAATAGCGAACGATACAGGGGCTACCCACAGCTTGAAAAGCTGTTGGCGACAACGCGCGCGGTTGCCAATTCTGCGCGAAAACTGATAATCTTTGGCCCTGATTTCAAGCCCCGAAAATGGATTGCCTGCATGACTAGATTCCGTTCTTTGGCACTTCTGGCCATACTTGCTCTGACCATTATCACCAGCGGATGCGCCAGCCAAGGTGGTAGCCCCCAGAGTTCTCAAAACGCTGACAAGCCCGCAGTTAATGCCAGAATTGACGCATGCAAACCTGGAGACACTCGCGTCGCCTCGCAAAGCCAGTGTTTGCAGGATGACGCCGCGTGCTACGCGATCAAAGATGGCAGTTGGTGTACGGGCCCTCGCGGCTTGACTTGCCCCAGCGGCTCTACCCCGCTCAAACAAGGCGTGAGCTGTCCTCGCGGTTCCAAATGTTTCAGCCCAGCTGCAGGCCTCAACTGCGCAATCAACCTACCGACGCGCTGAGCAATACACGCTCTAAATCGGCAATAGAGCTTACGAGTAGATCAGGGTCGGATTCGGCGATATCAATCCCATGGTTGTAGCCATACGGGACAGCAATAGACATGAACCCTGCCGCCTTCGCGGCTTGTATGTCATGCATAGAATCCCCCACCATAGCACAGTAACAGGCCTCAACACCCAACACCTCTGCAACGTGTAAGAGCGGCATTGGATCGGGCTTGCGCTTTGGCAAGCTGTCGCCGCTGACGACGTATTCCAAGTAGTCGGACAACCCCAGCTGCATTAATACAGGCTCAGTGAACTGCTTTGCCTTATTGGTGACGCAAGCACGTCGGATACCGCGCGATTGCAACCACTGCAGCCCCTCTAGAACACCGGGGTAAACCTGGCTGCGCTGACTTGTATTATCAGCGTAAGTGGCACGAAAAATCGCCATGGCGCGCGCAAACAACTCACCCTCTGGCTCAGCCTCCATGTCGTTGGTCAGCCCGCGCTTCACTAAGCGCTCAATACCGTTACCAACCCAACGTCTTACAGCAACCTCTCCGCGTGGCGCCATACCCAGCGATTGGAGCGTGCTGTCCAGGCTGAATGCCAAATCGGGCACAGAGTCAACGAGCGTGCCGTCCAGATCGAACAGCACCAACTTAGGCATAACCGGCAGCATGCTCAGTCGACTGCCTTGGCTAACTCTTCCCGCATCTGGGCAATGACCGTGTCGTAGCGATTAGGATCGGTGTCAGACGCCGCACCAAAGATCGCAGAGCCGGCAACAAAAGTATCCGCACCCGCTTCGGCAATGCTGCGAATGTTATTGACCTTAACCCCGCCGTCTATTTCCAGCCGAATGTCTCGGCCACTCGCATCAATGCGTTGCCGCGCTTGACGCAGTTTATCCAGTGCAGACGGAATAAAACTCTGCCCGCCGAACCCTGGATTGACTGACATCAGTAAAATCATGTCGATTTTATCCATCACATAGTCGAGACAATCAAGCGGGGTGGCCGGATTAAAAACAAGCCCTGCTTTACAGCCCGATTCGTGAATCAGCTGCAGGGAACGATCAATGTGTTTACTGGCCTCAGGATGAAACGTAATGTAGCTCGCGCCAGCCTTGGCAAAATCAGGAATGATGCGATCCACTGGCTCCACCATCAAATGCACATCAATGGGTGCCGTAACGCCGTGTTTGCGCAACGCCTCGCAAACTAGAGGGCCAATAGTGAGATTGGGTACGTAGTGGTTGTCCATGACATCAAAATGAACAATGTCAGCGCCTGCCGCCAAGACCTTATCAACCTCATCACCGAGGCTAGCAAAGTTCGCAGACAAAATAGACGGGGCAATCATAAAATCGGCCATAGATAACAGCTCCAAAAGATCTGAAAGAAACCTGCTAAGTCTAGCCGTGTTGGAGTATAAGAACGGGTTATTTTTGCGCTGACTCTATCCCAAACCACGGAGTGTTGGCAAGCTTTGCCGATACGCGTGCGACGACATCCGCATCTTCAAGATATCACCGTGACTTCCTTGATGTGACCTGCAACGGGATCTCGACTAGAGATTGTAAGCCAATCCGAGCGTGACAACGGGGTAATAGCGCAGACCTGCTACCTCATCCTCGAATTCGTCGACTTCCGCGTCTATATCCGCCTGGACGAGTCCCGCCGCTTGGGGATTTTGCACAGTGACGTCCACCTTTGGAGGCCCGTGCAACAACACACCAAAATCTGAGAAAAACATCAGGCCGGTGCCACGCACCGCATTGCCCCAACCGAACCCGACATAGCCAGTATTCGGACGAAAGTCCACGTCGTAAGCCACTTCGCCAGCATCTTCAAGGCTAAAGACCGTGCCATTGAATTCAATCGTGTCAGCAGACGGGCTTGCAGTACCGGAGAGTGCATTTGAGCTGGAAACAAGCCCCACTGAAAGGCGAAAGCTGCTGGCCCACGGGTGCCAATCGAGGATACTGGCCA
>DOIU01000004.1 GCA_003511825.1 Gammaproteobacteria bacterium
TCACACTCGCCTCCTAAACCCGCCCCAGGGCGAATCCCCGGGCGATATAGTGGCGCACAAACCAAATCACAATCGCGCCTGGGATGATCGTCAGCGCACCTGCGGCCGCCAATAGCCCCAACTCATAGCCTGAGGAACTGGCCGTACGCGTCATGGTGGCCGCAATCGGCTTAGCTGCGACCGATGTCAGCGTCTTCGCCAGTAGCAATTCCACCCACGAAAACATAAAACAGAAAAAGGCAGCCACCCCAATGCCCGCCGTGATCGTGGGGATAAAAATGCGGGTAAAAAAGCGCCAAAAACTGTAGCCATCAACGTAGGCTGTTTCATCCAGTTCTTTAGGCACACCGGACATAAAACCCTCGAGTATCCAAACCGCCAAAGGAATATTAAACAAACAGTGGGCCAAGGCGACCGCCCAGTGGGTGTCAAACAAACCGACCGCAGAGTACAGCTGGAAAAACGGTAGAGCAAACACTGCCGGCGGCGCCATCCGATTCGTCAGCAGCCAAAAAAACAGATGCTTATCACCCAAAAAGCGGTAACGAGAAAACGCATAAGCCGCAGGCAAGGCTACCGATACCGATATCACGGTGTTAATCAAGACATAGATCAGAGAATTGATGTAGCCGTTGTACCACGTCGGATCGGTAAAAATGGCAACGTAATTCTCCACCGTAAATTCCTGCGGCCACAACGAGAAGCCACCCAAGATTTCATTGGTGGTCTTAAAGGACATATTCAGCAGCCAGTATATTGGCAGCATCAAAAACACAATATACAAGGTCGGAACCAACCATTTACGCATCGCCATCGTCAGTCCCCCTCGTTGCGCATGGTGACGGTATAAAACAGCCAACTGAGCAGCAAAATAATCAAAAAGTAGATCAGCGACATCGCCGCTGCAGGCCCAAGATCAAACTGACCCAGGGCCGTCTTGACCAAATCAATCGAGAGAAAGGTTGTCGCATTGCCGGGCCCGCCACCGGTCAGCACAAACGGTTCGGTGTAAATCATAAAGCTGTCCATAAAGCGCAACAGCACAGCGATGGTCAGGACGCGCTTCATCTTTGGTAACTGGATATACCGAAACACCGCCCATCGACTCGCGCCATCAATCTTCGCCGCCTGGTAATAGGCGTCAGGAATGGAGCTTAAGCCGGCGTAGGCCAGCAGCACCACCAGGGAGGTCCAATGCCACACATCCATCAACACAACCGTGAACCACGCCGCCGTCGGGTCACGGGTAAAGTTATACGCAATGCCAAGACTGTTCAGTGTTTTGCCCAATAAGCCAATATCAGGCAAGGCGAAAATGTTCCACATCGCCCCCACCACATTCCAGGGGATTAACAACGGCAAGGCCATCAGCACCAGACAGACGGACACCCACGGCCCCTTGCGCGGCATTTGCAGCGCGATCAAGACGCCGAGCGGGATCTCTATCACCAAGATAATCCCGGTAAAAGCCAGCTGGCGCAGCAAGGCATCGTGAAAACGCGACGAATGCAGCACTTGCTCAAACCACTTCACGCCTTCCCAAAAAAACACGTTATCGCCAAAGGTCTCCTGCACCGAGTAGTTCACCACCGTCATCAGCGGAATCACGGCGTTGAAAGCCACCAGCACGATCACGGGCAAGACGAGAAACCAGGCTTTTTGATTGTGGGTTTTCTGAATCATACGGTGCCCCCTTGCCAAACTTGGCGCCAGTCGTCGACGTACACATGGGTGCGTTCAGCGAGGAACGTCACATGCGCCTGGTCAGACGGCAGTGACGCATCGTCGTCCACCAACACTTTAATCAGCTGGTCTTTATGGCGCGTGTCTACAATGCGAAACCGACCGGTGTCGGCCACGCCGGTGATGTTGACGGGAATCCCGGTCTCGGCAAAGCTCACATGCTCCGGTCGGACGCCCACGGTCACCTGCCCATCGACGCGGTCGGCTGCCGGGCCAGCACTGGTGCCCACAATGGCCCCACAGGTCACGACTTGGCCGTCCTCCACAGCGGCGGGCAACACGTTCATGCCCGGTGAACCGATAAAGTGCCCAACAAAGGTATGCGCCGGCGTGTCGAATAACTCAACAGGCGTCCCCGACTGCACCACACGCCCGCCATGCATCACCACGACCTTATCGGCAAACGTGAGCGCCTCGGTTTGGTCATGCGTGACATAGATCATGGTCGCACCGACACGTTGGTGCATTTCCTTCAGCTTAGAGCGCAATTGCCACTTCAAATGCGGGTCAATCACCGTGAGCGGTTCATCGAACAAAATCGCGTTCACATCGGATCTCACCAAACCGCGACCGAGAGAAATTTTCTGTTTTCCGTCTGCGGTGAGGCCAGATGCGCGGTGCTTTAGGGCGGATGTAAGATCGATCATGTCAGCAATTTCGCGCACGCGCTGGTCCACTGCCGCCGTATCCAAGCCACGGTTGCGTAAGGGAAAGGCCAGGTTGTCGTACACTGTCATGGTGTCGTAGACCACAGGGAACTGAAACACCTGTGCGATATGTCGTGCATCGGGTGCCAAGCTTGTGACATTCTTGTCGCCAAACAGGACACGCCCTTCCGTCGGGGTCAATAGGCCAGAGATGATGTTCAGTAAGGTGGTCTTGCCACAACCGGAAGAACCGAGCAGCGCATAAGCGCCACCATCCTCCCAGATCATGTCCATATTTTTCAGCGCCCAATCATCCTCGTGCGTGGGTGATCCTGCATAGCAATGACGGATGCCGTCTAAGGTGATCTGTGCCATCAGTGTATCCGTCTCCCCTGCCTGTCGAAGACCAAGGCGCGATTGGTGTGCATATGCAAGGTGACCGCATCGCCCGGGTTCACCGCATGCACACCGTGGTTTTGAGACACCCAGTCATGATCATGCAGCCGCGCATGCACCAGGCTCTCCGACCCTGTGATTTCAGAGACCCGAACCGATGCCGTAAACGCGATACTGTCTCCCTTGGCGTCCGCCAAGGTCAGATGATGCGGGCGAATGCCCGCGTGATAATCGCCAAAGGGCAAGGCCGTAAAGGCACCGTTCGCCGGGTAACGTTCGCCGGCGATGACAACCCCTTGCGCATCCCGCGTCAGCGGCATCACATTGATCGGCGGATCCGAGAACACACGCGCAGAGAGCACTGATCCAGGGTTGCGGTACAGTGTCTGCGTTTCACCAAATTCAACCACACGGCCTTGGCTCATTGCCGCCGTGTAGCCTCCGAGCAGCAAGGCCTCCACGGGCTCACTGGTGGCATACACCACCGTCGCCCCTTGATCGGCAAACAACGGCGGTAGCTCCTCGCGCAACTCTTCGCGCAGTTTGTAATCCAAATTAGCCAGCGGCTCGTCCAATAACACCAAATCAGCCCGCTTGACCAAGGCTCGCGCCAATGCCGTACGTTGCTGCTGCCCGCCCGATAACTCTGACGGTAAACGATGGAGCATCGGCGTCAGTTTCAGGAGTTCGGCAACCGGCGCCACCGCTGCCTCGATTTGCGCGCGCGACTTACCCTGCACACGCAAAGGCGACGCAATATTGTCGTACACGGTAAAGTTGGGATAGTTGATAAACTGCTGGTACACAAAGGCCACGCTGCGCTGTTGGACAGGCACGTGCGTCACATCCCGGCCGTTAAACAGTACACGCCCGGCCGTCGGTTTCTCCAGCCCCGCCATCAGACGCATGAGACTGGTCTTACCGGCCAGGGTTGTGCCTAATAAAATATTAAAGCGCCCCGCTTCGAGCGACAGGTCGGTCTCATAAATATGGCTATCAGCGCCGACACGCAGTTGTATTTTTTCCAGCTCCAGTGTCACGCTGCCCCCTCCGTTGCCGTGGCAGATGACCGCTCGGTCACCAGCACGCGGACATTGTGTGTCTCACAATGTTCGCTGAATGCGGCTGAAGGGTGTTGATCGGTGACGAGGTAATCCACATCGGCGATGCCACCAATGCGCACGGGCGCAATCCGTTCAAACTTCATCGAATCGGCCACCAGAATGACTTTACGTGCATTGTTGATCATGGCCTGCGCAACGCGCACTTCGCGCGGATCAAAATCGAGCAACGCCCCGTCTTCTTCAATCGCAGACACCCCGATCACCGCGTAATCCACCTTGAATCGCGCGATGAAATCCCGCGTGCTATCACCCACGATACCGCCATCTTCTTGCCTGACGGTGCCACCCGCCGTCATCACTTTGATCGATTCACAAGGGCGAAAGGTGTTGATCACATGGATGTTATTGGTGATGACCAACAGCCCACGCCGACGCGTCAAGCTGCGCGCGACCGCTTCCGTCGTCGTGCCGATATTCACGAACAACGACGAGTCGTCCGGGATCAGTGCGACGGCGGCATCGCCGATGCGCTTCTTCTCATCGACCATCAGACGCCGACGCGCTTCGTACCCCATATTGGCGACGCCGTCAGGCAGCTTGGCTCCGCCGTGCACGCGTTGCAGTAAACGCATCTCACACAGCTGGTTCAAGTCGCGGCGAATGGTCTGTGGCGTCACGCTGAACGCATCCGCCAAGGGCTCGACCAGCACTTCTCCCTGCGCCCGCGCCACTGCGAGGATTTGGCGCTGGCGATCGCCCAAACTCTCTGGAGCATCTACAGTGTTTTCAATCATCATTAAACAATACAAGTGGTATTCCGCCATAGTGACGGAAAAAAGGTGTTGTAACCGGTATCCCAAGGGCGAGCGGCGCGATGACCGCCCGCCTGCGTACTGACTCAGTCAGTAGCCCATCGCTTGACCAACTCGTCGTAGTCAATCGTTTCGCCTTGCGGCTTTTCGTTAGCCAGCTTGGCCTTGGGTGACCCCGGCTGACTCAGCCAATATTCAGGGTCTTTTTTCGGGTTGAGTCGGGGCCCGCAACCGCCATAAATATTGGCTTTTTCATCGGCCGCCTGCATCCGCGACATGGTGGTATCCATCTCCTCTGCGAGGCGATCCATGGCTTGCTGTGCCGTGAACACACCCGAATTGACATCACCAATCTGCTGCCACCAGATCTGCGCCAACTTGGGATAATCAGGCACGTTCACGCCGGTTGGCGTCCATCGCACACGATCGGGCGAACGGTAGAATTCCACCAAGCCCCCCAGCTTCGGCGCGCGCTCGGTGAACGATGCGTGGCGAATGTCGCTGTCGCGAATCGGCGTCAAACCCACATGGGTTTTTTTGAGCGAGACGGTTTTAGACACGGTGAATTGGGCATACAGCCAGGCTGCTTTTCGACGATCAACCGGGGTGGACGCAAACAAGGTCCACGAACCCGCATCCTGATAACCCAACTTCTGCCCCTTCTCCCAATAAGGACCGTGGGGTGATGGCGCCATACGCCACAGGGGTTTGCCCGTATCATCAACGGTGTTATTGCCGTCACTTTTTGGCGCCACCATGGAGGCGGTAAACGCCGTGTACCAGAAGATTTGCTGGGCGACATTGCCTTGCGCCAAAGCGGGCAGCGACTGGTAAAAATCGTAGTTCGCCGCGCCCGGCGGTGCATAGTTGCGCAGCCACTCGTCCCATTTACGGATGGCGTAGACCGCCGCAGGACCGTTCGCCGCACCCCCACGCGCAACCGACGCGCCAACGGGGTTACACGAGCCATCTTCCATGCGGATGCCCCACTCGTCCACCGGACGACCGTTAGGCAAACCCTGACTACCCGCACCGGCCATTGACAGCCAGGCGTCCGTCATACGCCACCCCAAATCAGGGGCACGCTTGCCATAATCCATATGCCCGTACACGCGCACGCCGTCAATTTCCTTCACGTCATGCGTAAAGAAATCAGCGATGTCCTCGTACGCCGACCAGTTTACCGGCACACCCAGCTCGTAGCCGTACTTCTTCTTGAAGGCCGCCTTCAAATCTTCGCGTTGGAACCAGTCATAGCGAAACCAATACAGATTGGCGAACTGCTGATCAGGCAATTGATACAGATCGCCGTCCGGCCCAGTGGTGAACGAAAGCCCCATAAAGTCTTCCAGATCCAAACCCGGATTGGTCACCGCCTTGCCTTCACCCGCCATCCAGTCGGTGAGGTTGGTCGCCAATTGCAAACGCGAATGCGTGCCGATGAGATCAGAGTCATTCACATAAGCGTCGTAGAGATTACGCTTGGTTTGCATTTGCGTTTGTACCGCTTGAACAACATCACCCTCCCCCAATAACTGGTGATTCACCTTGATGCCGGTAATCTCTTCAAAGGCCTTGGTCAGGGTTTTTGATTCGTATTCGTGCGTCGGGATGGTTTCAGAGATTACGTTGATCTCCATGCCTTTAAACGGCTCCGCGGCTTCAATAAACCAGGCCATCTCGGCGAGCTGCTCATCACGGCTGAGCGTGGACGGCTGGAATTCGCTGGCGATCCACTGCTCGGCTTCTGTCATGCCGGCATAGCTGGCCTGCGACAGACCGATCATTGCGGCAGCGACCGCAATTGCGACTGTGGTCTTCATGGGTTTCCTCCGGATGATTATTTTCGCGTTATTGACAAACGTATTACAGAAATTCTGCGCAAGGGATGCTAGCAGTATCGCTACAAAATGAAAAGAGATATATTTTCACTCGAACTTTAGAAACCAAAATTGCGAACATCAGTGCGCGAAAAATCCACTAAAATCGGTGATAACGAACATTTCTGACAGGCATAATGATTCACATACCGGCATCCATGTCATCGCAACGATTGCCCGTTCAGCGCCGCAACCGGTAGAGTGACACTGCCCACGAGAGGAGGAATAGCCGCATGGCTGAACACATATTGGCAATAGACCAAGGCACCACATCATCTCGCGCCATCATTTTCGATAAAAACATCCGCGCGATCGCGAGCAGTCAGGAGGAGTTTACCCAGCACTTTCCGCAATCCGGCCGGGTTGAACACGCGCCTGAGGATTTGTGGTCAACCACCTTGCGCAGTTGCCATGCGGCGCTGGAAAGCGCCAAGCTCAAACCTGCCGACCTTCGCGCTATCGGCATCACCAATCAGCGAGAAACGACACTGGTTTGGGATCGGCATACCGGTGAGCCCATCTATCGCGCCATTGTCTGGCAAGATCGGCGCACCGCGCGATGGTGTGAGCAACGCCGGGCGACGGTCGACGAATCGCGTATTCGCGGCAAAACCGGTCTGCTGCTCGACCCGTATTTCTCCGCCAGCAAAATCGCGTGGATACTCGACAACGTCGACGGCGCGCGCGCTCGGGCTGAAGCGGGCGATCTGGTGTTTGGCACCGTCGATACCTGGCTGATTTGGCACCTGACCGGTGGCCGACACGTGACAGATGCCACCAACGCCGCGCGGACATTGCTGTACAACATTCGCGATGGACATTGGGACGATGAATTGCTCAGCGTGTTCGACATCCCACGCAGCATGCTGCCCGATGTCTTGGACTGCGCCGCCGACTTCGGGACCACACAGCCCTCCATATTGGGTGCCGAAATCCCAGTCTGTGGCGTCGCCGGCGACCAACAGGCGGCCACCGTTGGTCAAGCCTGCTTCGCACCGGGCATGCTCAAATCCACCTACGGGACAGGCACGTTCGCGGTGCTCAATACCGGCGACGAAATCGTCACCTCCACAAACCGCCTGCTCAGCACCATCGCGTACCAATTCGACGGCAAACCCGTTTACGCGCTGGAAGGATCAATTTTTGTCGCCGGTGCCGCGGTGCAATGGTTGAGGGACGGGCTTGGCATTATCAATCAAGCCTCGGAGACAGGCCCGCTCGCTCGCCAAGCTGACCCAACCCAACAAGTCTACCTGGTACCTGCGTTCACCGGCCTGGGCGCACCTTACTGGGACGCGGACGCGCGCGGCGCCATTTACGGCCTGACCCGCAACACAGGCCCCGCCGAAATCGCCCGCGCAACCCTTGACGCTGTCGCCTATCAGACGCGCGACCTGATTGAAGCCATGCGCAAAGACTGGCAAAGCGCCGGCGGCCTGAGTGAAGCCATGGTGCTCCGGGTTGATGGCGGCATGGTACAGAGCAACCAGACCCTGCAAGGCATTGCCGATATCCTCGGCACCGCCGTCGATCGCCCCGAAATTATCGAGACCACCGCACTCGGCGCGGCCTACCTCGCCGGGTTACACAGCGGCCTCTATCCAGCGCCCGACGACTTTGCCCGACAATGGCGCTGCGAACGCCGGTTTGAGCCACAGATTGATCAGGCCACACGAGATGCGCGCTACGCCGGCTGGTTGGATTGCGTGCAACGCACGCTGAGCGGCTCAAGCTAATTCACTCACCCTCGCGGGTGTACTCTGCCGAGATACGCGGTAGAATTCACCCGCCAGCCACCGCCAACGCCGGGTCACGCCATGCCTTCTATCACCATCGCACAAGCCGACGCGGTGCGAGACACCCATAAGACAAGCCTGTGAATCATCGCCCTCGCAAGCGCTTCGGCCAGAATTTCCTGCACGACCCGAATATCATCAACCGCATCGTGTCCGTGATCGCCCCTAAGCCCGCGGACAATCTGATTGAAATCGGCCCGGGACAAGGCGCACTGACTTTTCCGGTACTGAGCCGCTGCGGCCAACTGCGCGCCATAGAACTTGACCGGGATTTGGCCGCGTGGCTCCGTGAACAATCACCCGCACACGGGGAGCTGGAATTGCTGAGTGCTGACGCACTGAAAACAGATTTCAGCCCATTTGGCGATGCCCAGCGCATCATCGGCAATTTGCCCTATAACATCTCCTCACCACTGTTGTTCCATTTGCTGCGTTTTAAATCGCAGATTCGCGATATGCACTTCATGCTACAAAAGGAAGTTGTGCAACGGATGGCCGCGCCCGCCGGCTCCAAGACCTACGGGCGACTGTCCGTTATGATTCAAGCGCACTGCCGCGTGGAAAAACTACTGGATGTACCGCCCGGTGCATTTAACCCACCGCCGGCGGTCGATTCGGCGGTGGTACGCATGGTCCCACTCGCGGCCGATGACGTGCCGCCGCACCACCCGACACACTTCGCAGACGTGGTTGCTCGCGCCTTCGCACAGCGGCGTAAAACCCTGCGCAATACCTTACGTGGCTTGCTCACTGCGGAAGACATGGAAGCCCTCGGTATTGACCCAGGCGCCCGCGCTGAAACCCTATCGGTGAGCGACTTCGCTGCATTATCGCTGCGAGTCAATCCCTGACACGGCTCCAGATACATGTATCAGCCTTCGGTCTCGCATCAGCCCCCCAAGATAGACCAGGATCAGAAGCGGATTGCAGGTGAGGCTGCATCAATCTACCAGCCTTTGAGGCATGCCTACAAATTTGTAGCCCACGCCATAGTGAGTGATGATTAAACGGGGGATTTGAGGAGAGACTTCAAGCTTTTTGCGGAGCTTCAACACATGATTATCTACCGTACGTGTTGTCTTTTCACCACCGACACCCCAAACAGTCGCCAACAGATGCTCTCTTGACAACACCTTACCCTCGTTCTGCACAAAACAGTTGAGTAATTCAAGCTCTTTTGTGGTGAAATCGACAACCTCGTCTCCCCGCATCACAAGATGCTCATCAAAGCGAATGACAAAATCTCCGATCTGATATCGCAAGCCATGTAGCTTTATTTCAAACCGACGCAATAAGGCCTTTATTCGCGCAATTAACTCCTGAACCCCAAATGGCTTGGTCACATAGTCATCCGCACCAATTTCCAAACCGAGTACTTTATCGACTTCACTTCCTCGCGCAGAAATCATAATAATGGGTATGTAACTTTCTTGAGCACGAACACGCGCGCAAACCTCGATACCACCTAACCCTGGTAGCATAATATCGAGCAGCACCAGATCCGGCTGAAATCGCGCAAAGTACGCCAACCCCGTCTCCCCATCATTCACAGTGAGTACGTTATAGCCCTCAAATTCGAGATTGTCTTTCAGGACGCGCCGCATGTGGACGTCATCTTCAATCACAAGTATCGTCTTCTCTTTACGTATCATGCTCACTCCTTTGAAGCGGCAAACTCACGAGAATAACCGTGCCAACACCCACGTTACTCAGCGCACTTACAGAGCCACCATGGGCTTCGACGGTATGCTTGACAAGAGGTAACCCAATTCCTGACCCTATGTACAAATTTGACAAACGTTTATAGGACTCAAAAATGGCCTGCAAGTCTTTAGTCCCTATACCGATACCAGAATCTTGGATTTTAAACTCAAGCGTATCATCAACCCTCTTAAGAGTCATAAGAATAACCTTAACTAC
>DOIU01000111.1 GCA_003511825.1 Gammaproteobacteria bacterium
CCCAAGCCCAATCGCTTGGCGATCGGGACCGCGATCACGGCAGCGGCCAGATAGATAAACGCTTGCAGCAGATAATCCGTCATACTGCCCCCTGAATGATGCGATCGAGATCGTCGTTGAGTTTGAGGCAATCGGTGGCGGCGCGCAGGTCAACACGGTCGTCGCGCAGCGCCAGCAGCAATCGGCGCCAGTCGTCAGTATGCGCGCCGATGCGCCCGTCTTCGACCGCTGTGCGCGCCCCGAACAGGGCGAAAGGCGCCAGAAACCGCATGCCGGTAAGATTGGCGGTTTGCTCCAGAGGGCGCAGCAGTTCGCGCAAGGTGAAGTGATTATAGCCTTCGGCGCGGTAGGCGGTTTCGGGCCCACCGGCTGACAACGCGCACAACAAGGACTTGCCGCGCAAGGCCGTGCCCTCGGGGCCATAGGCGAAGCCAAATTACAGCACCAGGTCTTGCCATTCTTTCAGCAGCGCTGGCGTCGAGTACCAGTACATCGGGAACATCATCACAATACAATCATGCGCCCGCAGCCGCTGCTGCTCGACATCGATATTGATCTGGTAGTGCGGGTATTCGCGATACAGATCAATCAGCGTTACGCCATCAATGTCTTGAGACGCTTCATACAGGGGGATATTCACTTCGGAGCGGTTTTGCGACGGGTGCGCAAACAGGATCAGCACGTTTTGGGGCATAGGGTCGAATCTGCAGGCGGGTGTCGCTGCGTATCCAGATGGCTCAGGAATGTTGATTGTGTGTATTGTGGCCGCTGAAATCAAGCAAGCTGAGGGGTGCAAGTACTGGACTTTTAGGCTTACAGCAAAATCTTTGCACCCGAGAGCGAGTTAAACCGCGTCGCGGTCGCGGCAGTGTAGGCACCCATCATATGCCCGATCACCAGATCGCCTTCCTCCAGTGTGGGCAAGAGAACGTCTTCTGCGATGATATCAATGCTGTCGCACGTCGGGCCGGACAGGATCGCCGCTTCAAGGTTGGAGGCGTCGCGGGTAATTTGCAAGGGATAGTGCACATGATCAAACAGCTGGCCGCTGTAAGAGCCGTAAATCCAGTCGTCAAGGTAGTACCACTGGTAGTCACCGCGTCGCGCCTTGCCGGTGATGGTGGCGATACCGGTGACGGCAGGCGCCACCAGAAAGCGGCCGGGTTCGGCAATCACATGCAAGTCATCTGGCAGCGCGGTGAGGGCTGTCTGGATGGGCGCGAAGTAGGCGTCGAGATCGAGCTGTGCGTCGGCATAGTCCAGGGGGAAGCCCCCGCCGATGTCGAGCACATTCATTGGGTTGTCGCTGTCGCGATTGCAGTCAGCGATCAAGCGCGCGCATTCGTGGATCGCCGCCACGTGAGTGGCACTGTCGAGGCTTTGTGAACCGACATGGAATGACAAGCCGCGAATGTGGATATCGAGCGCCTGCGCCTCACGCACAATGGCCGGCACGTCTGCCGGGTTGCAGCCGAATTTGCGCGACAGATCGACGGCCGCTGAATCACTGCGAAAACTCACCCGCAATAACACGCCGACGCGTTGACGATACGGGATGAGCTTTTTCAACTCGTCGAGGTTGTCCACCACAAAGGTGGTGGAGCCGCCGCGTAAGGCGGCGCGAATGTCCGTGTCTTTTTTGATCGGGTGCGTATGGATGGTGTGCCGACCGCTGATCCGATGCGCCTTGAGCAGTGCGATTTCACCTTCAGAGGCGACGTCAAAATGACAACCCTGTTCTGCGAGGATGCGGATGACATCGGCGTTGGGGAAGGCTTTAATCGCGTAATAAAAGGCCACGTGCGGCAAATACTGCTGCAGGGTCTGGTATTGCGCAATCAAGCGCTGGCGGCTGATCACCAGCAGCGGCGATCCGTGCTCAGCGACCAGCGCGCGATAATACGCCAGGGTGGGGTGATCAATACCGTAGCGTATTGCGCGTGGGTTCACTGCTGTGCTCGTGCCAGCGCGTCGCTCAGATATTTCGGCAGTGCGAAGGCGGCGCGGTGAATCTCGGGTGTGTAATAGCGGGTGTCCAGATCGGCGGCGTCGTAGCATGCTTGCAGTGTGGCATTATCGAGCGTGCGTAGTGCCGGGTTGTCGCTGCCCCAGGCGAAGGTCATGATGCCGCCGTAATAGGTCGGCACAGCCGCGCTGTAAAAGGTCTGATCGGCGAACTGCGCACCCATGCGTTGTTGCGTGTTGATGACTTCATCGATCTGAAAGAACGGCACACCGTTTTGCGTGACCATTACGCCACCCGGGTTGAGAAGACGTCGGCTGGCGGCGTAAAAATCGTCGCTGAACAACACCTCGCCCGGACCGATGGGGTCGGTGCTGTCCGAAATGATCACATCAAAGCGCTGTGCCGTGTCGCGCACAAAGTCCATGCCGTCGGCGATCACGATCTCGGCGCGCGGGTCATCAAAGGCACCGGCCGAGTGGTTCGGCAGGTATTCTTTGGCCATGGTAATAACGTCGGCATCGATCTCGACCAGGGTCGCGTGTCCGACGCTCTGGTGCTTGAGGACTTCCCGCAGCATGCCGCCGTCGCCGCCGCCAATGATCAAGACTCGCTTGGCCTCGCCGTGCGCGAGCAGCGGCACATGGGCCAGCATCTCATGGTAGATAAACTCATCGCGTTCGGTGGTTTGCACCACGCCATCGAGCGTCATCACCCGGCCGAGAAACGCATTGTGAAAGATCATCAGGTGCTGGTGTTCTGTCTTATGCTCAAAGTAGAGCTTATCAATGCGGTAGCTCTGGCCAACGGCGTCATAGAGCGTTTCGTGGAAGTCTTTCACGGCCGTCTCCTCGGTCTAGCGCACAATGCCGCGCAGTTGTTCAGTCACTTCCAATCTGCCGGGAAAGAAATGCTGTTTCAATACCGGGATGGACATTTCCGGTTTTGCGTCGCCGCACATAAACACATCAAAGGCGGCGTAGTCGCGTTCAGGCCAGGTGTGCACGCTGATGTGCGATTCGGCCAACACGGCCACGCCCGAAATACCGCCGCTGGGGGTGAAGTGGTGTAAATGAATATGCAGCAAGGTCGCGCCGCAGGCGTCTACGCAGGCACGCAACGCGCGCTCCATCACGGCCAAATCGGTCAGGTGGCTGGCTTGCCACAAATCCAGGATCAAGTGCGTACCCGCGAACTCGATGCCGTTGCGTGTGATGAAATGGTCTTCGGATTCATTGCCGGCGGTGAACCCCGCGGCAGGTTGTGCGTGTTGACCCGGTAACTGGATAACGCTATCCATAGCTTCAGACGAAATGTGCGCCACTGAATACCCTCTTAAAAAACGACGTTGTTGATTCATCCGGCGCCGTTTCTGGAGGAGGCGGTCGCACGGTCAGCCAAGTAACATAAAACCCCGGTGGGCGATAAAAGTGCGCGCACTTTATGCGCTATGGACATTTTGGCAAGCTTTTTTTTGCCGATAGATGACCCCGCCGTCAACGGGGGTTTTTGAGGGCGTCTGTGGGGTGTGTTGTGACGTTACCCGTCGGTCTGCCAAGTCACGTTTGCGGCGAACAAATAGCCCGCGCCGTAGATGGTTTTGATCAGCTGTGGGTGCTTGGGGTCGTCTTCGAGCCGTTTGCGCAGGCGCGAAATGCGCACGTCAATACTGCGGTCATACGGGGTCGCGCTTTCACGATGGCCTTCGTCCAGCAGCTGCTCGCGCGACAGGACCCGGTGAGGCGCATGCAGCAGGGCCATCAGCAATTGACGCTCAGCGGTGCTGATGGTGTCTGTCTCACCGGCCGGGGACGTGAGGGTTTGGGTGTCGGGGTCAAAGGTCCAGCCGACAAACTGGGCGATGCCGTGGTGTTCAGCCGTGTCATTGACGACATGCGCCAGCCGACGCAACAAGCTGGTCACGCGGGCCACCAGCTCGCGCGGTTCAAAGGGCTTGACGATGTAATAGTCGGCGCCAATCTCTAGGCCGAGTACCCGATCTGGTACGCTGCAACGGCCGGTGAGGATAATCACGCCAATGCGCGGGTCTTGCCACAGTGCTTTCACGATCGACAGCCCGTCCGTGTCTGGCAGACCGAGGTCGACG
>DOIU01000215.1 GCA_003511825.1 Gammaproteobacteria bacterium
GGCATGTCGCCAATCTCATCCAGAAACAGTGTGCCGCCGTTGGCCGCTTCAATCAGTCCGGCGCGCCCCTTCGTCGCCGCGCCCGTGAATGCGCCGGGCTCATGGCCAAACAGTTCGCCCTCAATCAGTGACTCAGGTATCGCGGCGCAGTTGACCGCGATAAACGCCCCCTGTCGCGCAGACGCTTGGTGCATGGCCCGCGCCAGCCGCTCTTTGCCCGTGCCGGTTTCGCCTTGGATTAACACCGGCAAGTCCGTCGGCGCAACCCGCGCGCGCCAGCCGAGTCAAGTGGTCAGTGTCGGCCTGGAAAAAACGCCCAATGGGCCCACCCAGCACGCGTTGCGGTTCGCGCCAGGAACACCCCGCCAGCAACGCCAACTCGCGACAGGCGCTGTGTGTCATGCCGACCACGTGACCACTGCCGTCAATCGCGATGGCGTGTTCCGGATCGACATCCAAGAATGACGACTGACGTGAAAAACACAACACCCATCCACGGCGTTGCTCGTGCATCAGATTGGCCAGCTCAATATGCCGCGCCGACTGGCGCACCAAGTGTAAGGCCAGATTTTGGCTGATCTTGGGCCCAGGTGGACGCAACAGGGAAATATCCAGCACGGCAGTCAACGCGCCGTGGAGATCGTAGATCGGGGCAGCGGTACAGCTGAGCGGTGTGTGCAACTCGTCAAAGTGGTCGCTCTGATGGATGGTCAGGGCCTCGCCGGTGACCATGCAGGAACCGACGCCGCAGGTGCCGGCGCGCGATTCTGACCACTCCGAACCGAGGTACAAGCCGGCATGGCGCAGCTCGGTCTCAAACCGCGGATCACCAAAGTAATCCACTGTCACGCCTTTGTTATCGGCCAGCAGCAAAACATAGTCATGCCCGGCAACCTGCCTGAACAACTCACTCAAGCCGTTGCGTGCAATATGAATCAAGCGCTCACTGCGCTCGCGATGCTCCCGCAAGCGCGCGGACGAGACAATGTGCGCGCGCACTTTTTGCGCCGGATCCATCCGGTATTCAGACACACAGCGTATCCACGAATGGACGACGGCCGGGTCGCGATCGGATTGCTGCCCGTCGAGCACCCGCTCAATTTCAGCGACGTGATGGACCTTGCTTGCTGCCATAAGCATCTCCTGCCAGCGCAATACGGACGCGGGCGTTTACAGCGACGATGCCAGGTTATGACTCGCGATAAGTGTGTAACAGGAATTTTTATGAGTCACATTGGCAGTGGGACTATAGCGGGACGGATTGAGAGGTGTCAAAAAAGAGTGGCGCGCATCAGCGCGCGCAGAGAACGATGGCAGCGGACCAGGACCCACCCTGCATTGCAGCAACGGTGGCAGCAATGCCCTACCTGGGACGCGGTTAACGCACGCGCGCACTCTCCCCTGGATACATAGGCGTGCACCGGCTGATACACGGCACTAGCTGAATTGTGAGTACACTAAAAAGCAGGCCGTGAGGATCAACATACCGCCCATCAATTGATTAAACACACGCAGCCGGGCATCGCTGTTTAACACAGTGGTGAACTTTTCGCCGACCACAGACCAAAAGAACAGCGAGCCGTAGCACACGCAAAAATACACCAAGGAAAACGTCAAAAACACCTGATGCCCTTCAGGCGCGGAAAACAAAGCAACGCTGGCCAAACACGCGATCCATGCTTTGGGGTTCAGCCATTGCAACAGGAACCCCTGGAAAAACGTAGGTTGCTTCTGCTGCTGCACCTTCAGATCCGGCCGCGAAGACGCAATCAGGTAGCCCATATACACAATAAATCCCGACCCCACGAGGGCCAAATATTGCAAAAATACAGGGTATACATTAACGACCTTATACAACCCCAAGCCAATCACCAGCAGTAGCAAGGTGAAACCGATCGTTGCGCCAGACACAAACGCAAACGTCCGGCGCACGCCGTAATTCGCGCCCGACGACACGATTACTATATTGACGGGGCCCGGCGAAATAGACATGGCCAATGAAAAAGAAAACATGGCAATGAATAGGGACATACACTTCCTCTTGTGTAAATGGTTGACAGACGTATGTATGTAAAGCGGCCGCGAACGGGCCTAAAGATCATCAAACCCCGGCGCATCGCCCACAATATCCCGCTCGGTAGGCGTGTAACTCCGGTCGCCACGCTGGAGTGTCTGCAGCGCTGCCGCCAGGGACTCATCCAAATAATAGCCATACATCTCAATGGTGTTGACACCCAACATGCGCTTGTGAAGCTCACGGCCGGTATGATCGAGGAACAACAGCGTCGGCGTCACCCAGACGCGATAGGTATCAGCGAGCACACCCGGCAAGACCTCATGCCCTGCAAAATCCACAATCTCCTTGGAGGAATCCATAAAAATTTCGGCCATCAACACCTTGCCTTCGTACTCGCCACTCAGACGCATCGGGTGGATGATCTCCTCACGTAACCGCTCGCAAAACGGGCAGACATGCTGCGAGACAATCAGCAGAATCGGCACCTGCTCGCGTTTAGCCGCATCCGCCAGCTCGGACAAATCGTGTCTGTTTAACCCGTCTGACGCCTGTACCTGCGCACACATCAGACCCATCAACAACAACAGCAATCGCATGGTGTTTGGTGTACCTCTGTCTTTTTTTAGAATGAGCAGCGCAGCCGTCTGACAGGCAGCGCTTCACCCTGACAGAGTGGCGGAATATAGCAGGTAAACAATACCACCTTGGACATAGGCGCCATGCGCTCGCTCAGAGACACACGACGCCACTACCGGCCTTACACGGCCCATCGCTCCAGCGTCCACAGCGCGCCTGTCACCATCAACACCATCGCGCCGGTTGGCAAACAGTAACGTCTATACCAACGGTGCCCCCCCGTCAGGTACAACAGCGGCAACACCATCAGCACGATGAGGATTTGACCGATCTCGATCCCCACGTTGAAGCCGAGCGCCACCAGCCACAGTGCCTCTGCACCTGTGGATTGCTCACTCAAGAGCCCCGCAAAACCAAAGCCGTGGATAAACCCAAACACCAACGCTAACACCCACCGATACCGGTGAAAAGTCGGGAAAAACAACAAGCCACCCGCGACCACGACTGAGGCGGCAATGACGGTTTCAACCAGAACGGGTGATGGCGTCAGCCAATGCTGGCTGGCTGCCATCAATGACAGCGAGTGCGTGAGGGTAAAACATGTCACGATGGTCAGTACATCTACCAGCACCGGTTGAAATCCACGCCTGACCTGCCAGCGTCCCTGATGGCTGTGCAAGACCGACGGCAGTAGCAGGGCTAATAGGAACAGCAAATGGTCGTAGCCGATGGCAATGTGCGCCATGCCTGAGTGGACGAAGTCACCAAACACCTGCCAGGCTGAACGGGGCGTTCCGGCAAAACTGACGTGCGTTTGGGGGTCATTAACCAGCGCAATACGGTGACTCTGTGGCGTGGAGAACCGAATCATCCCCTTGTGCGCGGTGTTGATGTCAAACAAGGGCGAATACTGCACATCCAGCGTACCCGTCGACGCACACTGGAGTGACATCGGCTGCACCAGATAGATGTCCTGCCGACCATCAAGCTGCGGCAAATCCAGGGTCACACGACAGGCTTGACCCTGGCGCTGAAAGGTCATCCGCGATTGCAGATAGGCGACAATCGCGGGGTGCCGGGCCAGCACCTCTCCCCAGGTAATCGCGTTGTCACCGTTCTGATCCAGCCCGATGGCCAACGCCACGTCAATCAAGGACGCGCGCCACTGTGCCGTGTAGTCTGGGGGCGAAGCAGGCGCGACCTGGATGTGCAGAAAGCTGGTGCTGCTTTGATGCGCCCACGCGCCTGGACTGGTCATGAGCAACAGGCACAGCACCGCAAACGCTGTTCTGATCATGCTGACTGCTCCCACCGGGGCAAGCGGGACAATGCGCGCTCAATCCGGTAATCGTAGACGCCCGACTGCCTTATATAGGCAATGGCCGCCTCAGCGGGACGTATCTGCCCAGCCGCTGCCGCCGCCTCGATGAGTAAGCGCGCGCTGTCTGGGCTCTGCTCGTCCGCCCAATGAGCCAATGCCGCAGGCAACGCCCCCTGCGCATCTGAACGCAAAAAGAGCCGGTACATCGCAGACGCTTGGTGCATACGCACATCATTGAAAAACGCCTCTGCGTCAAAGCGCCGCCCCATCTGATCAATGACGCGCTGCGCGGCGACGGGGTCAAGCTGCACCAGCGCTTGCGCGCGTTTGATTTGCAAAACCCGATGTGGCGTATCGGCCTCGATAACAGATAATACAATTTCTGGCTTGCGCCGCTCTAGCAGGAGATCACTGTAGTGAGTGAGCAGATACACTTGTTGTGGCGACAATGCCATAGCACGCTGGTAATGCCGCTCAGCCAGTGCCATGTCTTGCTCTCTGTGCGCGATTAACGCGGCGCTGAGGTGCAGCTCAAAGACCAAGTCCTCAGGCAACTGTGCCGCCTGTGCCAAGGTGTTTTCTAACAGCGCGAGCGCATCAGCCCCTTGGCCGGTGAGCCCTTTCACCGACGCCAGACAATGCGCCGCTACTGCAGGGCTGTCCAATAACAGCAGGCGTTGGCAGTCTTTCTCGGCACGTGTGAAGTCCGCCAGCTTGAGGTGCATATGCGCGCGATTCAACACGGCTTGCGGATCGCGCGGGTGTTGCTTAATCACCGCGTTCAGGACATCCCGTGACTCAGCGAAGCGATGCTGATGCTGGAGGATGTCTGCCTTGAGTAGGGCGAAGTCGCGGGGCGTGCCGCTGTCTTCCCACCAAGGGAGCAAGGCGGTCTGAGCGAAGCCGTACCAGCGCGCATCTTGCAGGGACTTGGCGGTGTCAAGGTAGCCTTTCGCCCGCGCGATTGCGGCTTGTATATTGCCGCGCCCATCGGTCAGTTCCGATACCTCGCGCTGGTTGGCATACCGCGAATCTTGATCCGGGCCACCGAGGGTCGCTGGCAGGGTCAGCAATACCGTGTCCGGCGAGTCAGGCACATAGCTGTCTGCCGCACCGGTCGGCGCAGACCACAGGCTCACACACCCCAAGATCAGAGAGAGGCTCACGCCTCTCTCCCAGGGGGTGTTAAAACAAGTCATCGAAGTGGCTTTCATTGTGATCAAACTCGATGGTGCTGGTATTGATGTCGACGGGCTCTCCGGTATCGCTGGTCTGTGCCAGGATATCCCGCACCAGTTGGCTAAAACGCACGTCACCCGTTGGCGACGGATTATCCGGCGCCGGGTCTGTGGGTGGGTCTGTGGGTGGGTCTGTCGGGGCCATCGCGCTATTGTCGTTATCACTATCGCTCGCACACGCCGTCATCAGTGCACACGCGCAAGCCAGTAAAAAGGTTCTGTATAACATCGTAACCTCCCCGTTATGGATGGCCAGCGCCAGGCATGGGTGTATTGAGATACGGAAATGCCATCATAAAATCATGCGCACTGAGCGTTGCGCCATCGGTCAATGGCGCGGCATTGTTCGGCGCGATGTCACTGTCCTCAATCAAGGCACCCATGGCCACGCGCAGTACCGCGTCAACAACATCGTCACCCGGCCGACGGCCATTGGGGAATCCGGCGAGGTCGCCACCCAAGACACCCAGGTTGTGCTGTTGTTCTGCGGCGGTGGGGGCAATCGCGGTGTTCAGGCGCAGCATCTCAGCGCCGCTGACATTGGCCGGCTGATTGAGCCCGTCAACCCCGGTCAAAAAGGCCGCAACCAAGTCCGTGCGCGGATACAGCTTTGGCGCCACAGCCGTGCCAGGGAATAACACTTCCAGCAGCGCGGGAAACGTGGGATGGGTGACATAGTTGGCAAATTGCGCATCGTTCATCGGTTCGCTGGCGTTAAATCGGTCTTTGTCTTTGAGGCCGATCACCACTTCATTCACCAGTGGCATGCCCAGGCGGGAGACTTGTGTCCATGGCCCACCGCTGATGGCTGCCGGTTTCCCAGCGTCAGCATTGGGCTCGGGATTCAGTACTCGGGCTTGTCGCAAGCTGGCAGACGTCCACGCACCGATCACGGGTTCATTGCCCTGGGTGAGGCAGGCGGTGGGCACTTCCAGCACTAGGGCCGTGACGTTTTTATCGGCCAGCGTGTTGGCACTGCCGTCAACCGCGCCCAGCGGATTCAGATTCACCAGATCAAACACCTCGCCGAGATTCACGGAGAAACTCTCACGGCGCTGCCCCACAAAGACTTTACCCGCGGACACACACTCTGGAATGGCGATGTCATAGATATGTGCATTCGCATAGCGGGCATAATCGGTGATGGATTGAGTGCCGATGTAATCCACGGGCTTCATAAACGTGGCGCTGCCGTTCGATTGATTGAGTACCGGCATGGCACTGCCCGACAGTCGGTCACCTTTGATCACCTCCAGCTTGTAAGATTGCGCACTGTTGAGTGATTGGGTGTCGGTTGCCGCTGGACCGATCGGGCCGACATTTTTTAAGGGCACAGACACCTGCGTGCCGTCTATGTCGAGCTGGATGTCTTTGAGCGTGGTCGTGAACTGAAAGCTGAAGGTGATGTCTTCACGGGCGTCGCCGTTATTGTCCACATGAATTTGGTACAGGGCTTGATCATCGAGGTCAAAATAATTGGGTCCGCCGTAGGCGTCTTGCAGCGGCAAATAGTTGGCGACAAACGTGACGTATCCTTCCCTTCCCTGCTCGTAGCTGGTAAACAGATAAAAGTCCGACGCGTCCACCTTCGGCAGTGAGGTGATCATGGGTGCTTCGCGATGGCTGGACGCATGCGCCAGCATCGGCATGGCCGTCACGGCCGCCACGCT